>JBEVNF010000205.1:0-3992 GCA_040508255.1 Flavitalea sp. | reverse complement strand
TTCTTTCACGATCGTACCCGCACCACCGTGAATTACAAGGGTGTATTTTGACATGCAACAAAGTTAGGGATTTCGCAGAATGAGATTCAGGACCGCCCGGCCAGTAATTCTTTACATTCTTTCAGTAATTCATTTTTATCAATCGCGGCGGTACCTACAATCTCGCAAACAAGCCCCCCTGCAATATTGGCTATTTCTGCCATAAGGTCCACGCGACCGGTGGTTGCATAAACAAGGGACGCAACTGCGATTACGGTATCCCCGGCACCGGAAACATCTGCAATGTTCCTGATATGAGAAGGGACAATTTTTTGCTGAGAAGGAGACTTGTAAAACACACCTTTTTCCGAAAGGGTGATAAATGAGATCTCATGCTGAAGCTCCGCACGAAGCTGGTCATGTATATCATTCAGCACCGGTTCGCTGATCTCTTCAATAAGAAGATTCAGCCCATCCTTAACTTCCTTCAGATTCGGTTTAAAGATGTTCACTCCTTTGTAGCTAAAGAAGTTTTTGCGTTTTGGATCAACCGTGGTAACAACGCCATGTTTTTTGCAGAGCGCTATCACATCAGCGATCAGCTTTTCAGTGAGTACACCTTTGTTGTAATCTTCAAAGATGATCACCGCTGGCTTTTCAGTTTCCACGTATTTGACAATCGCGCCATATAACGAAGCTTCATCCGCGGCAGAAAGATCTTTTGTGATCTCGGCATCAAGACGCATCATTTGCTGATTGCGACTGATAACCCTCGACTTGTTTGTGGTGATCCTGCTGTTACTCTGTAACAGGTATGAAGTATCAATATTGTTTGACTCGAAAAGTTTCCGGAGACTGTTCCCGTCCTCATCCTCACCCATCGTTGATATCACTGAAACCTTCGCACCAAGGGAGCGCAGATTCAACGCCACATTACCTGCACCACCAATGCGCTGTTCTTTTTTATCAAGGGCCACAACCGGAACAGGCGCTTCCGGAGATATCCGCTCTACATGCCCCCAGAGGTATGTATCGAGCATCACATCACCAATACCGCCTGCTTTTATATTTGAAAATGCTTTGAATAAACTGTCAAAATCAGTCTGAGACATGTGCCTTGTTTTTTGAAGCTGCAATATAGTACAAAGGTATGCCCAGCAAAACAATGCCAAGTCCTATACCTGCATATAAAGGCTTCATTTTAATCAGGAACACGCAGAACACCATTGCCATAACAATGTAAATTATCGGCAGGACCGGGTAGGCAAATGCCTTGTAAGGGCGTGGAATATCGGGTCTTTTCTTACGAAGAATGAAAATACCCGCAATTGTCAGCGCATAGAACAACACCACTACAAAAGAGATCATATCAAGAAGATTCCCATAGCTTCCGCTGAGACAAAGCAAAGAGGCTACCGCACACTGTACCCACAATGCATACTCGGGCACTGCATTTTTATTCAGTTCGCTGGTTTTCTTAAAGAAGAGACCATCTTTTGCCATAGTATAGTATACACGTGCACCTGCGAGGATCAGACCATTGTTACAGCCAAATGTTGACACCATGATCATAATCGCTATCACTATAGCACCTGCTTCGGCAAAGATCTTTTGGGCGGCTGAGATCGCAACACGATCATTGGGTGCAAATGCGATCGCATCCAGTGGAAGCACGTACAGATACATAAGATTTGCGCATACGTATATGATGGTAACTATCAAAGTTCCAAGAAACAGGCTTAAACCAATATTCCGTTGCGGATTACGAACCTCACCTGCAATGAAGGTTACATTGTTCCATGAATCGGAGCTAAAGATGGAACCAACCATTGCAGCAGCGATCGCCCCCATCAGAACAGTACCATCAATCGGTGTCCAGCCTGAAGGATCGCCCGGCGTTTTGGTTGTATCAAAACTCATAGAATTCATACCGGTCGCCCAGTTGGCATCCCAGAAATTTTCTTTTACAAGCAGGAAACCAAAGATGATCAATCCGAAAAGTGAGATCAGTTTTGCTGTAGTAAAAGTTGTCTGAATGATCTTGCCACCCTTGATCCCTTTTGTATTACTATAAGTTAGGAATATGATCAATGCAATGCCAAGGAGCTGGGCTGCAGAAATGGTAAAAGAGCCGATACTAAACAATATATTCTGCTCACCGACTTCAGGGATAAGATAGGAAGTATACCGGCTGAATGCCACCGCAACGGCTGCGATAGTTGCAGTCTGTATCACTGCAAAAAAACTCCATCCATAAAGAAAGCCCATCATCGGGTTATATGCTTCTTTAAGATAAACGTACTGACCACCTGCCTTAGGGAACATTGAGCTCAATTCACCATAACTTACCGCAGCAGCAATTGTCATAAAGCCAGTGATCAGCCAAACTGCAATCAGCCAACCTGCGCTTCCTACGTTTCTTGTAATATCAGAACTTACTATAAAGATCCCTGATCCGATCATAGATCCAGCCACAACCATTGTGGCATCAACTAATCCTAACGAAGGCTTGAACGCCGGAGTTTGTTCCATACTGCAGTTAAATATTGATGAATTACTATATGAACCTTTCGAAAGGTCAGCATACCAAACCGAGGCCTTACGACGAATAATTGTTCAATATACAATCTTCTAATTAATTCAACCTCTATGTTTATAAAAGAGTTAAGGGATAAACACCATGGAAGTTCCAGGCATTTATCCCTTAAAATATTTTGTGCTTAAAACTTATTTTTTCTGACTTGCCTGGTATTCTGCATTCAGACCTGAGATAAGATCGCGTGTAATATTATGCACGGTGTCTTTGTAATAAATAAGCCCTGGCTGACTCGTCATGATATAACTGTAATCTTTATCCTTGTTATAGCTTTTGAGATAATCTTCGATCTTCTTGTTCATCTCCTGCGCCATCTTGAATTGCATATCCTGAAGTTCCATTTCAAGCTTTTGTTTTTCGCCTGCAAATTTTTCATTCATCTGTGCATATTCACGTTGGGCATTTTCATTTTCAGCCTGTGACATTGATTGTCCGCGCTGGTTCCATTCTGCGATCTTCTTCTGGAAGTTCGACTTCATACCATTGAGCTGGGTATTCATCTGCGATTCTTTGGTCTTGAATTTTTCCATCGCATCTTTTACAAAACTGAGATTGTTTTCAAGAGAATCCATTTCGAAGTACGCTATCGTAACGCCAGCATTTGCTTTTCTCAAAGCATCATTTTCTGCCCGGCGCTTTTTTACATCTTCCTGGTGATTAAAAAACAGGAAGAACAGAACACCTACCAATACAAGACTGAGTACACTTAAAATTGTAGAGATATTTTTCATGTCGTTGATTTAAAAGCCGGTTGCAAAGAAAAGGCAACTGCTTATCATTTCAATTTTTGTTGTCAGAAATCATTCTGTATTTTCTGAATATCAAAGGTCAAAGCTTGCAAGATAAAATCTTCTCTGAAAAGAAAAGTGTTAAAATGAATAGCTGCAACCGGGTGACAAACGCGTTCAATAATAAAATATGATGGGAAGAAATCGTTTTAGAATTTATATAACAAAAAACCTGGCTCGCTTAACGCGTAGCCAGGTTCTGTATTTACAAATCTTACCTGCTTATTCTTCTTCGTCGAAGTTCATTGCTTCCCTGGTTGTTTGCAGCAATTCATATTCTTCCTTGCTACCAACAATCATGTTCTCGAAATCACGGAGACCTGTACCTGCAGGGATCGGATGACCAGTGATAACGTTTTCTTTCAGACCAAGCATTTCATCTGACTTACCCTGGATGGCAGCTGATGAAAGTACTTTGGTTGTTTCCTGGAACGAAGCAGCTGAGATCCAGCTCTGAGTACCAAGAGATGCTTTTGTAATACCCAACAACACAGGATGTGAAGTTGCAGAATTTGCATCACGGAACTCAACAAGCTTTTTATCAGAACGACGGAGAAGAGAATTCTCTTCACGGATCTCTCTGAGAGAAGCGATCTGACCTGCGCGCATTTTACCGCTTTCGCCTGGTT
>JBEVNF010000194.1:0-3544 GCA_040508255.1 Flavitalea sp. | reverse complement strand
CAGTGTCAGCTTTGCCGCGACGACGTTTGTTTTTGGCGATGGGTGGAGTTGCATCTGCAGTTTTTTTAGCAGCTGCAGGTTTGCTGATAACGATCGACTCGATATGATTTGTATCGGTTCGCAGGCGGGACTCGGAGCGTGCCTGTTTTGCTGCACGGCCATCTGCAAAATCTGACTGGTTTTTTGCACGGGCTTTTACTGATTCAATTGCAGCCGGCAATGGAACTTTGTCTTCGTAGTTCGACTCTTTCTGTGCTTTCAGAATCTCTGCATTTGAAACGATCACTTTCTGTTCATTGATTGGTTTGGTTTCAACCGGAGCATTTGCATCTTTAGCAGTTTCATTGGCATTGTGTAAAACACTTGCTTTTGCACGTGCTTCTTCTGCCTGCTGTTCCGGTAGTACTGAATCATCTGTATCAGCCAATGCATTCAGTGGCTCTTCCTGCTTATCATTTGCTACACTATCTGCAGCCGGTGCCGCCTGTTTGTTTTGCGTATTGGTTTCATTGTAGCTGAGAGTCACTTCATCGCTCTTGCTATCATACGAATTATAACCAAGCACACCAGCGGTTGTGATGATGGCTGCAGCAGCGGCGGCCTGCCACCATTTTATTTTGATTACCGGAGCCTTCTGTTTTTCTTCTTTTTTGATCCGGGCCGCAAAGGCAATGTTGAGCTCCTTTTCCGCCTGTTGAATAACAGGATCTCCTTTTTCAACTATCGCTTCCTCAAAACCTTCGATCGCATCTGCGAGGAACGGATCTTCCAGAGCCGCCATCTCAATAGCATGCATCTCACCGGAGGTCATCTCGCCCCTGGTGTAACGCCGGATCTCTTCCTGCGTGAACTGCCTGCTATTTTGCTGGTTGCCGGTCATCTGCCATTGATTTTTACAACCGGTGCCAGTTCATTCTCCACCGATCTCTCCATACATATTTTAAGGTTTCTTCTTCCATTCTGGATATAGCTGCGCACCTTGTTCCATTCGATGCCTGTGATCCCAGCTATGTCCTTATAACATTTCTCCTCTAAATAAAACAATCTTACAGTCTTTTCCTGCTCCGGTGAAAGCGTTTCCAGGCATTTTTCCATACGCTGAAATTCGGCTTCCCGGTTCATTACACCCGCAAGATGCAATTCTTCCCCCGATTGCATAGAATCTGCATTAATTTCTGAAGTTTTTAAGTTTTTGGGTGATCTGAGCTGCATAAGACAGTGATTTTTAGCCAATGTGTAAAGCCAGCCCTTGAAATTTTCGATCTCATGACGGTTCATTTTGGTGACGAGCTCCTCAAAAATCTGCATCACGGCATCTTTTGAACGGTCAGGATCCTTAAAGTACTTCAGGCAAACACCAAACAAAAGATCCATGTATCGTTGAAATAATAATCCAACAACATTTATGTCCTGGTTCCTTTTGTACAGGTCAACAAGCTCTTTATCAGGAACCCCAGTATCCGGTATGTGCTTCAGAAAAGTCAATCAGTTATAAAAATAACGAAAGCAATCTGAAAAAATGTTGCAGGCTTTTGTGTAATGTTCCGGCCCCCTGCATCCTAAGAAAAAATGAAGCATATGAAGTATATAATTGCCGGTCTTGTTTTGACTATGATAGTCATCATGGCGTTTAATCAGCCAGTCAATTTTATTGTAACGGGTACAACAACGGCAGAAGACGGATCTGTATTGAGTGGTGTATCAATTAATGTAAAAGGGTCCACAGGTGTTGAAGGAATTGCAAGTGATGCGACAGGTAAGTTTGCCATTCAGCTTGCAAAGAGTTCAACACTTCTATTTGCAAAAGAAGGTTACCAGACTCAAAAAATGTATGTGAGAAATAGTGGGGCCGTTTTAAAGATCGTCATGAAGCTAGCAGTTTCAGCAGATAGTGCGGTGGAGGATAAAATGGACGAAGTGGTGGTAGTTGGCTATGCTGCAGCGAAAAGAAAAGATTTAGCAGGTTCTGTTTCTATTGTCGACAAATCAACTGTTGAGTATGAATCAGCACCAGTCTCCTATGGAAAGGCAATGGTACAGCAACCTCTGGCCGGAAGAGTGCCCGGTATCAACATCAGGAACGGCGATGTTAAAAATGTTCCGCTCAGCCGCGAAGGGTACGACGAAATGAAGGAAAACGAATTCAGATCAACTAATCAAGAACCTCTTTCAACGTTTTCTATAGATGTGGATGCTGCTTCCTACAGCAATGTCAGAAGAATATTAAATGATGGTCAGCTGCCACCGGCGGGTGCGGTGCGCATTGAAGAAATGATCAACTATTTCAAATACAAATATGATCAGCCTGTTAAGGATGATCCATTCTCAATCAATACAGAAATTTCTGCTTGTCCCTGGAACCCGCAACACCAGCTTGTTTCAGTAGGACTGCAAGGAAAACTTATTTCGACTGATAACCTTCCTGCCAGCAACCTTGTATTTCTGATTGATGTATCAGGTTCAATGTCTGATCCAAACAAACTTCCGCTTGTTCAACGTTCATTGAAACTACTGACTGATCAGCTTCGTGAAAAAGATAAGGTCGCACTTGTTGTATATGCAGGCAGCGCAGGTGTTGTGTTACCATCAACAGGCGGAGATGAGAAAATAAAAATCAAAGATGCCATTGACCGGCTTGAAGCAGGTGGCTCTACCGCCGGTGGTGAAGGTATTCAGCTTGCTTACAAAATTGCACGTGAGAATTTTGTGAAATCAGGTAACAACAGAATTATACTGTGTTCAGATGGAGATTTCAATGTAGGACCAAGCAGCGATGATGAACTGGTGCGCATGATTGAAAAGGAAAGACAAAACGGAGTTTTCCTTACGATCCTCGGCTATGGCATGGGTAACTACCAGGATGCCAAAATGCAGAAGCTTGCTGATAAAGGAAATGGTAACCACGCTTACATAGACAACTTCAATGAAGCACGAAAAGTGTTGGTGAAAGAATTTGGCGGTACTTTGTTTGCCATTGCAAAGGATGTAAAACTGCAGGTTGAATTCAACCCGGCTAAAGTACAGGCTTATCGATTGGTGGGTTATGAAAACCGTGTGCTTGCAAATGAAGATTTTAATGATGATAAAAAGGATGCAGGGGATCTTGGTAGTGGTCATACTGTAACTGCGCTTTACGAACTGATACCAGTTGGTGTAAAGTCAGACTTTATAAAAACGGTTGATCCGCTGAAATACCAGAAGAACAATACCCCGGTTGTTGCAAAAAATAGTACTGAAGAATACATGACTATCAAATTCAGGTATAAAAAGCCCGATGGTGATGTAAGTAAACTGATCAGTCATGTAGTTGTTCCCGGCAACGCTGCAACTTCTGAGAATTTTCGATTTGCCGCTGCAGTGGCTCAGTTTGGAATGCTGCTCCGCAATTCCGAATTCAAACAACAGGCTACGTATGAAAACACACTTAAACTCGCCAAAAGTGCGATTGGTGAAGATGAAGAAGGATACAGAAGTGAATTTGTGAGATTGGTTTCAGGTGCGCGTGAGATTGATAAAGGAATGGGAAATCGCTAGACTCTGAGCC
>JBEVNF010000177.1:0-3398 GCA_040508255.1 Flavitalea sp. | reverse complement strand
AGTGCGATCAAAAAAATTGATTCGATGCTTGCCAAACATTCTACGGATCCAGGCATTTCTGAAACGATGAAGCCGTTTTATGATATATTGAGTGCAAGAGTTGTTAGAGTGCTTACACTTAAACAGGTTGATATTGGCATTCGGAGAATAGACAGTGTTCATTCAGGTCCGCGTGCAGATATTTTGAAAGTACTTGTGAGGGATTCATATGATCCTGAAGAAATGCAAGCCATCATGTATCGCCTGTTGCCGACGCTTAAGACTGACTGGTGTATTGAACAACTGGCATCGCAATACTCGGCTGTTACAAAAAGAGTCGATGCAATCAACAGAACTTTGTCTCAATCCAATCAATCATCTAAAGCCGATAAAATCGCAAATCCGGCGATCAGGACTGATTTTGGAGCGACCTTATCAAGTATCAGCAATGTTTCGGCTGTGGATTTTCTCAAATCCCTGCGTGAACATTTTCCGGGTAAGGCGATCATTTTCGACAGATGGGCTACCTGGTGTCAACCTTGTGTTGCTACATTGCCTCACAGTGCAAAATTGCAAAAAGAGTCAAAGGATCTTCCTGTAGTTTTTGTTTATGCTTGTACAAAACTAGGCTCAGACGAAAAAAAATGGAAGAACCAGATAGCGGACCTTAAGCTGCCGGGTCAGCATTTTTTTATTGATGAAAAACTTGACAGCGAAATATCGGCAATGTTCAATTTTACGGGTTATCCGGGCTATGCATTCATTAATGCCGCGGGTGAATTTAAACCAAATGCATTTCAAAGCCTCTTAGATTTACCTGATGGTAAAGCGGTAGAAATGTTATTGAAATAATTATCTGACCAGGAGTTTGTCATTTGGTAAACAGTTTTATTTTTAATTATCAGGCATTTTAATTCACGCAGGAATATATTGCACTCCATGGATCAGACAGAATGGGCAGTATTATTACACAGAGCCCAGAGAGGTAACGCAGCAGCTCAATATGAGGTTGCCTTCTGCTATGACCAGGGAAGTACTTCAGATGGCGTTGAGATCGTTGCGAAAAATGGAGCCGAGGCAATCAGATGGTTAAGGGTGGCGCATGAGAATGGCAACATAAAAGCAACAAATCGATTGGCCGATTATCTTTCGGAAGGAATCAACTGCGAAAAAAATGAAAATGAAGCAATCAGGTTGTACAACAAGGCAATTGCCGGAGGTCACGATCTTGCTGCAATTAATCTGGCAACGGTCTACCGTGACAGGGGAGATCTCGAAACAGCTTTCAATATGTACCAGGTGGCACAGCGGATTAGAAAAACCGATCTGATCCAGGTTGCGTTTTGCTATCATTTTGGAGTTGGTGTGAAGACGAATCAGGCAAAAGCTTTCGAAAGTTTTTCAAGGATAGCGGAAAATGCAAATGACTATCAGTATCCGGTAGATGTTGACGAAGCAAATTACCAACTGGGTATGTATTACCTGCATGGTGATGTGGTTGCGAAATCGATTGAGACGGCAAGAAAACATTTTCACAGAGCCAATAGGAATGATGATCATGATTCCGCCAGGAAGATGCTGGTCATTTTAGGAGTCGATGACTCTAAAGCGTCTTAGCAAATCGGCAAGATATTTGATTAAAAGCTAAAGTATCAGTTTTTACCCCTAGATTTGCGCTGATTTTTAGCACCAGCCCATTATTTTTTACAGTTTCCTACGAACTGCCTGCCTTTTAAAAGCCAGCAACGCTTGAATTGTTGCGTTCCAGATATTACTTTAGCCGATAACCGAACATATACCCTAACTCATAACTAACCTCTCATGCGTGTACATCGGGCCAATCTCGATCTCTTACGTGCAACGGCAATTACCGTTGTTTTCATTCATCACGTGGGTCAATACCTGGAAGGGATTCCGGAAATTGCTCACCAGATCATGGCATTTGGCGGATTTGGAGTAGATCTGTTCTTCGTATTGAGTGGTTGGCTTATTGGTGGCATTTTCTTCAGGGAGTATGGTCAGAAAGGAAGCGTAAATCTCACGTCCTTCTGGGCAAGACGATGGTTTCGTACCATGCCTCCGTATTACGCGGCCCTGATTCTCAGTTGGGCGGCTGTATTTGTGGCGCGTCGTGAACCGTTCGATCTAAGGTTCTTGTTTTTCCTTCAGAATTATAGTGACCTGGTTCCATATTTCAAGATCAGTTGGTCGCTTTGTATAGTAGAGCATTTCTATTTATTTCTACCACTCTTTCTTTTATTATTCCTGCGCGTTAAACTTGTTCCCTACGCCTGCGTTGCGCTGATCCTGTTGTCTTTCGGACTTCGGGTTTATCATACTGGACCTGAATACCCTAAGTTTGGATATCTGATCACAGCCACGCATTTCCGTTTGGATGGACTGGTATCCGGGGTGCTTTGCGCTTATGTATATTATCTGAAACCTGCGTCCTGGAAAACTTTCAGTTCTTGGTTAATGGGGATCGGACTGATAGGTGGTTGCGTGAGTCTTACCTTATACGCCCTGGATAGCACCTATCTTTATAGTTTTGGTATTCTCGCTTTGTCCGCCTGTTTTGCCGGCTTGTTATGTCTTTGTGTAAACAAGTCTGACTGGGCGTTTGCGCGCACCAGGGCGGTTTATGCAATCGCAATTTCTTCGTATTCTATCTACCTTGTTCATGCTTTGCTGATCAATGTTTGTTATCAGTATATGAAAGACAGGGGAGTATGGTTTACGCTTGCGAGTATTGGATTGACCGTGATCTTTACTTATATATTCCATGCGAGTGTTGAGGAAGTTTCAAAGAAGTTAAGAGACCGCTTTTTCCCTTCGCCTGCACCGGTTCCAGCGCCAGAGTTGCCTGCAGGTATGATTGCACCGGCAGCTACACAGGTAGAGGAAGTTAGCCCGGTGATCGTCAGAGAAAATGGCGGAATCACTCCCGGAGGATAAAAACAGTTCCAGGTTCTTGTACCTATTTTATCATTTATCATTATTTTTTATATTTTGTGGGTTCATCGGCACTATTAATGCCGGTGAACCGGATATCTCATGTTGCCCGCCGTTTAGAAATAGCAATACCGTCTGAAATTTATTAACTCCTTTTGAACTGACCTTCAACATCATTAATCTTTAACCTGACTGTTCATGCGTGTATATCGGGCAAATCTCGATCTTTTGCGGGCTACTGCGATCACTGTGGTTTTCATCCATCATATCGGGCAATACACTCAGAATGTTCCCCATTTTTTTGATAGGGTCATGGAGTTCGGTGTGTTTGGTGTGGACCTGTTTTTTGTACTGAGCGGCTGGTTGATAGGCGGAATTTTTTTCAGGGAATATGCTCAGAAAGGAGAAGTAAATCTTACTTCATTCTGGGCGCGCAGATGGTTGCGTACAATGCCTCCGTATTACGC
>JBEVNF010000171.1:0-3441 GCA_040508255.1 Flavitalea sp. | reverse complement strand
GCGCGTACCATGAACCGGTATGTTGAGCGTGGTCCTTTCACCAACAGTTATGACAGATGGAGAAACGGCAATGCAGATCGTTACAATGACATCGTGTGGTCGTACACTTATCTCGGTCAGTTTCAGAATACCGATGAGATCGCAAATTATCCGATCCAGAATGGTGACCAGGCAAATATCCGCGAACTGCCAGGTGATTTCAAATATGCTGATATCAACAATGATGGTGTGATTGATGACCGCGATATGCTGCCGATGTTCCTTGGAGCAAATGGTACAAATGACAACCTGAATCCTGTTGGCAAAAATCCGAAGATCAATTATGGTCTCTCACTCAATGCTTCATACAAAGGAGTTGATGTAAGCGTGTTGTTCCAGGGTGCAGCTATGTATACTGTCAGATTTAATGAAGTGTATGCAGAGGTGATGGCGTTTCGTGGTAACACACCAGCTTATTTCGCGGACAGGTGGAGAAGAGCAGATCCGATGGATTCAAAAAGCGAATGGATACCGGGTACATGGCCCGCATCCAGATTTAATGGTGATGTTGGAAGCATGTACAAAGAAAGTTCTGTATGGAGAAAAGATGCATCATACCTGCGTTTGAAAAGTGCGGAGATCGGTTACACATTCAACCCGAAATGGTATGGCGGCTCAGGCATTAAGAAGATCAGGCTATATGCAACCGGATTCAATCTTTTGACTTTCGCGGATCCGTTTGTGAAAGCGTTCGATCCTGAGCGTCTTGAAGGTCTCTTCAACGCAGGCTTCAACTATCCACTTACAAAGACTTTCAACTTTGGTCTCAATCTTAATTTTTAAACAACAGCATATGAAGAATTATAAATGGCTCATTTGTGTGGCAGTGCTTTTTTTATCAGGCTGTAAAAAGATACTGGATCTTCAACCCACAGACAAACTCCAGGCTGGAGCGATTTTCGGTGATCCACAGGGTGTCAAAGTTTACATGGCAAATCTTTACTTCCAGTTGCCGATTGAAGACTTTGCATATTTCAGACAAGGCTTTAATCAAAATGGTGGCGACCCAAACAATGGGGGCTTCGCACCCGCGATGGTTACCGACGAAGCGATGCATACTGAGTTTGGTGATTTCGTTGGTGATGGCGATTTCCATTGGTGGGATCAGGGTTATAAATTGATCAGAGATGTAAACCTTCTGATTGATGTGATCCCTACACTAAATATCAGCGAACCGGAGAAGGCTGCATTGATCGGTGAAAGTTCGTTCATCAAGGCCTTTGCATACTTCGCATTGGTGAAAAGATATGGCGGTGTGCCCTTGATGAAAGCGTCGCAAATTTATGAAGGCAATGCCGAAGCATTAAAGGTTCCGCGCAGTACTGAAAAAGAAACCTGGGATTATGTATTTGAACTCTGCGATCAGGCCATTGCAAATCTTGGTACAGAGAAAGGAAGACGCGCCTCGAAATGGACAGCTTATGCATTGAAGTCGAGAGCTGCTTTGCACGCCGCTTCCATTGCAAAATTTGGTAACCTTGCACCGATGTCTGGTGATGCAGTATCTCAGAATCTTGTCGGGCTGCAGGCAACACAGGCAAATCCTTATTACCAGTTAAGCATCGATGCATCGCTTGCGATTATGAATTCAGGCGAGTTCTCATTATTTCGTCCAAACCCCGCCAATCGCGAAGAGGCAGCAGAGAACTATCGTATGCTCTTCCAGGATCCGAACGGCGCATCCAATGAAGCCATCTTCATAAAAGGATACACCCTTCCGGGCAACAACCAGGGTCATAACTATGACATCTGGTATCAACCTGCGCAGGCAGCCAATGGATGGCCACATCCTGGTCGCATGAATCCTACGTTAGACTTTGTTGATCTTTACGAAAGCTATACCACTCCCGGTGTTAGTGCACCGGTGATCACTACTGCGGATGGCAACGTTACCGACTACAATGGATATAATGCATCGACCAACTACCTGAGGTTTGACAACCCGAATGAAATTTTCAAGGATAAGGATGCAAGACTTTGGGGAACCACTATTCTTCCGGGCACAAACTGGAAGGGCACTCCGATCATCATCCAGGCAGGTTATGTAAAACCCGATGGCAGCGCTGTGATCAGGACAAAGGACCAGATTGTTGTTAACGGTGTCACTTACCATACTTATGGCGCAGCAGCCACAAGCCAGTATTCAGGTTATGATACTTATGGCGGAAACAATACAAGGACCGGGTTCTCATTCAGAAAGTTTATGAACCAGAACGCGCCAATCGTTCCGGGCTGGAATCAAAGCACAACAGATTTTATTGAATTCAGATATGCAGAGGTTCTATTGAATTATGCTGAAGCAGTATTCGAAAGCGGCTCAGGAGATGCAACCGCTGCCGCAAAAGCTATCAATGATATCCGCAAACGCGCGGGACATACGGTTGATATTCCACTTACAAGCAACAATATTCAACGCGAACGCAGAGTTGAGCTTGCATTTGAGAATAAAAGATTCTGGGATCTGATACGCAGACGCGACTATCATACACAGTTCAACAATCGAATGATGCATTCTTTGTTACCGCTGCAGGATCTGCGCGCACTGCCTGCAACCAAATACATTTTTGTGCGGGTAAATGTTCCAAACACAAATCCGAGAACTTTTGAACCGAAATCTTATTACCGTTTCATTCCCGGTATCGGTTCCAATGGTCTTGTTCAGAATCCGCAGTACTAATTACAAACTCAACAATTATGAAACTGATAAAAATCTTCTCAATATTCATGGTGATGGCTTTTGCATCCTGTGAAAAAGATAATTACGATGCACCCACTGCCGGCCTGTCGGGAAAGTTTATTGATGCAGAAACCGGAGACCCTGTTCAACAGGATATCATTCGCGGAACACAGATTGAACTGATCGAACATGGATACGATCCTGTTTCACCACAGTTTTTGCTTGTTAAAAACGATGGCAGTTACGAAAACAGCCTGCTGTTTGCAAACACTTATACGGTTCGCCCTGTACGCGGAAACTTCATCCCAATTGAACCACAGGACATTCAGATCAACAGCAATACTGTTCTTGATTTTCCGGTAACGCCTTTCATCCGCGTACTGACTCCGAAAATTGAAAAAAGCGGAACAAAAGTGGTTGCCACTTTCAAGCTTGAACAAAATGTGTTGAACGAGGTGGGTAAGATTGGTTTATATGCACACTCCGATTCAAGAGTGGGTGAACCAATGCGCCTGTTCGCTACAGAACAGCAGTTGAACAGCGTTTCAGATCCTGCAACAACATATACACTGGAGATTGATCTTGCCGCCAATTCAACTGTGTTAAAGCCAGGCAACTCCTATTACTTTAGAATAGGTGCGCTGATCTCTGTAGGTGAAGCAAAACTCAATTATGCACCTGCCGTTAAGATCGATCTCTGATTATTACAACTATCAAATTCAAAC
>JBEVNF010000161.1:0-9742 GCA_040508255.1 Flavitalea sp. | reverse complement strand
CAGGGGAGCTCTTGAATTTGGCGAGCCTGGTGTTATCATGACCTTTGAAGAGAATGCACAGGATCTCGAGATGAATGTTGCTTCACTTGGATTCAACCTGAAACAACTTCAGAAGAAAGGATTAGTCAGGATTGATTATGTGCGGGTGGAAAGAAGTGAAATAGAAGAAACAGGTGAATATGATCTTGATGGGTTGTTCATCAGGTTGAGTCATGCTATTGACAGCATCGGTGCAAAACGTGTGGTGCTTGATACTATTGAAAATTTGTTTTCCGGTTTAAGTAATGATTCAATTTTACGTGCTGAATTAAGACGATTGTTCAGCTGGTTGAAAGAAAAGAAGGTTACTTCTATTATCACAGGCGAAAAAGGGGAAGGTTCATTGACGCGCCAGGGGTTGGAAGAGTATGTATCTGACTGCGTGATTGTATTGGAACATCGTATCAATGAACAGGTATCTACCAGGTTGCTGCGTGTTGTAAAATATCGTGGTACCACTCACGGTACGAACGAGTATCCTTTCCTGATTGATGAGGAAGGTATCTCAGTGTTGCCGGTGACATCGTTGTTGCTGAACAACGAAGTTTCAGGTAAACGGATTTCATCCGGTATTCCTTCTCTTGATCAGATGCTTGATGGAAGGGGATTTTTCAAAGGGAGTTCGATATTGATATCAGGTAGTGCGGGCACGGGCAAAACCAGTATGGGAGCCTTGTTTGCGGCCGCAACCTGTGCGCGCAAAGAACGTTGTCTCATGTTTGCATTTGAAGAATCGCCGCAACAGATCGTACGAAACATGAAATCAATCGGGGTAAATCTTCAGCAATACATCGACGCTGGTCTACTGAGTATGAATTCGTCGCGTCCAACTTTATATGGACTCGAAATGCACCTGGTGGCTATTCACAAGCAAATCAGAAAATTTAAACCATCTGCAGTTGTTATTGATCCTATCACAAACCTGATCACAGTCGGTACTGTAGCGGATGTAAAATCAATTCTTATACGCCTGATTGATTTTCTGCAGTCTGAAGGGATCACTGTTTTGTTTACGGCACTTTCTTCAAAAAATGCAGGGAATGACAAAGCTGATGAAGAAGTTTCATCGCTTGTTGATGCCTGGCTGCTGGTGCGTGATGTTGAATCAAATGGGGAAAGAAACCGTGCTTTGTATATCATGAAGTCCCGCGGTATGAAGCATTCCAACCAGGTAAGGGAATTTGTGATCAGTGATAAGGGTATCGATCTTATCGATGTATATCTCAGCTCTGACGGAGTGCTGACTGGTTCTGCGCGTGAAGAACAGCAACTGAATGAAGCGGCCGGTATTGAACTGCGCACACATGCAATGACGAGAAAGGATCGTGAAATTGAAAGAAAGAAATTTATCCTTGCTGCTAAAATAGATTCTCTGACACAGGAGTTTGAAGGAATTCAGGAGGAACTGAACAAGACTTATCTCGAAGAAGATCTTCGCAAAGAAATACTTGAAAGAAACCGCGCCCAACTGGCGAAACAGCGAACCAATAAATCATCTGATGGCAAAAGCAAAAAAGGAAGCTAAAAAAGCAGCCAGGAAATCGGTCCGGGAAGCTACACCCAAACCTTTAAAGAAGGTTGCCGGCGGTGGTAGAAAAATTGATAGTGCAGATAAGGATTCACGATCAACAAAAAAAGCAGGCAAGCAGAGTAAGTACGAATTGCGGTTGTATATAGCAGGTAATACGCCCAAATCGATGACTGCTTTGGCAAATCTCAGAAAGTATTGTGAAATGCATCTGTGTGATATGTATACGCTGGAGGTTATTGATCTGCTGGTTCATCCGCAGCTTGCTGCAGGCGACCAGATTCTCGCAATACCAACCCTGGTAAGGAAAGTGCCGGTACCCATCAGGAAGATCATCGGTGATTTGTCTAACGAGGAAAAAGTACTTGTAGGGCTTGATCTAAGACCAGCTAAATAAATTCATGAAAAAAAAAGATTCGGATAGCAGTTCGCCACCTGTTCCTTCGCCAGGCTCTGCCAGGCTTGTGTTGAAACTGTATATAACAGGATCTTCTCTCAATTCGATGAGATCAATTTCCAATCTCCGGGAAATCTGTGAAGAACATTTTCCCGGACGTTACACGTTGCAGGTAATCGATGTTTACCAGCAACCCGAAGTGGCAAGCAAAGAGCAGATCGTAGCGCTTCCATTATTGATAAAAAAATCACCGGGAGTTGAGCGCAGACTCATCGGTGATATGTCGGACCGCGCTAAAGTATTGCATATTCTGAGTGCATAGACAATAAATGGAGAACCAGACGAGGACATATGATCAGTTATTGATTGAGCTGTCGGAAACGAAGGCAAAGCTTGAAGAAGCAAATGATACTATTGAAGCGATCCGGACGGGTCAGATAGATGGTCTTGTTGTGGAAAATGGAGATGGCCATCAGCTCTACACCCTTCAGTCTGCTGATATAACCTACCGTGTTTTTATTGAACAAATGTCTGAAGGCGCGGTAACATTAAATAAAGAAGGTATCATTCTTTATTGCAACCAGCAGTTTTCAAATATTGTCGGATCAGCTGTTTCCGATATTATCGGTTTTCCTTTTCAGAAATATGTAACACAATCCTCAAGGTCACAGTTCCTTGAAATTTTCACTACATGCTGGGAAACAAATTGTAAAACTGAGGTAGTAATTATAGGTGGAGAGAAAGAAATTCCTGTTTTATTATCACTCACCGCTATCCAGCTTGCGGACGGGCTTTCTCTGAGCATGATTGTGACGGACCTTACGATACTTAAAAGAAACGAGCAAAAGTTGCAGGAAAACTACCGGGAGCTTGAATCAACCAATCACGCTCTTGAAGTAAGTAATAATGATTTGCAGCAATTTGCCTCTGTAGCTTCACATGACCTGCAGGAACCATTGAGGAAGATCCAGCTTTTTTCCGAAAGATTACAAAGCCGGGCAATATCTGAACTTTCGCCCGAGTCTTCTAAATATCTTACAAAAATTGCCGGCTCTGCCCGAAGGATGAGGGACCTTGTGCTGGATATACTCAATTATTCCAAACTTTCGAATAACGCGAATAGTTTTCAGCAAACTGATGTCAATCTGCTTCTGAAAGAACTGATAGATGATTTCGAGGTGTCCATACGTGAGAAAGAAGTTGAGGTGAATATAGAGCCTATTCCCAATATTGAATTAAACGGCGGCCAGATCCGACAGGTGTTTCAGAACATCATTTCCAATGCACTGAAATTTACGCGTCCGGGTATAGCTCCGCAGATTCAAATCACGTCAAAGCGACTGGCGGAGAAATCATTCGACGCTGAAACTGATCCGAACGGACCATTCTGTATGATCTCAATAGCAGATAATGGTATTGGATTCGACGATAAATTTTCGCAAAGTGTTTTTGTCCTTTTTGAACGTCTTAACTCGAAAGATAGTTTTGAAGGAACAGGTATTGGATTAACGATCACGAAAAAGATCATTGAAAAACATTCCGGACTGATCACGGCCGAGGGCCGTCCCGGTTTTGGATCTACCTTTCGTTTTATACTTCCGCTTAAGCAATGATGTAGAATTGTAAATCTGCATAACTTGCAGCATGCCTTTGAACATACTGATTATAGATGATGAGGAGCAACTCAGGAAACTTTTAACAAGGATCATTTCACTTGAAGGATTCCACGTTTTTGAAGCGGGAACAACACGAGCAGGTCTTTCATTGCTTGCTCACGAGCAAATCGATGTGGTACTTTGTGATGTAAAACTTCCGGATGGAAATGGTGTTGATTTTGTAAGCCAGGTAAAGTCAGCTTATCCTTTAACAGAAATCATACTGATCACTGCATTTGGAAATATTGGTGATGGCATAAGGGCAATGAAAAATGGTGCATTCGATTATCTCGAAAAAGGAAATGATAACGACCGGATCATACCATTGCTTCACCAGGCGGGTCAGAAGGCAGTTCGGTCCAGAGAAAAAGCTGTTCAGGTAAACGAAAAAGGCAGCACAGAATTCAAAACAATCATTGGCAAGGGCACAGCAATAGCGGAGGCAACAAGACTGGCAGGTAAAGCCGCTGCTTCTGAAATCAATGTATTGCTGCTTGGCGAAACCGGTACAGGGAAAGAAGTTTTTGCAAACGCTATACATTACCAAAGCAAGCGGGCAGATAAACCTCTTGTTGCACTAAATTGCAGCGCCTTTACAAAAGAGTTGCTCGAAGGTGAATTATTCGGTCACAAAGCCGGTGCCTATACCGGCGCGGTAAAAGATAAAAAAGGTCTGATTGAAATCGCAGATGGCGGTACGTTGTTTCTTGACGAGATAGGGGAGATGCATATTGAATTGCAGGCAAAACTATTGCGGGTACTGGAGTTGGGAGAGTTTTACCGGTTGGGAGATACAAAAAAGATTACCGTTGATGTCCGCCTGATCGCTGCTACCAACCGGCAGTTGACGGATGAGATTGCCGCGGGCAGATTCAGGGAAGATCTTTATTACCGGTTGAATGTATTCAGTATCTTATTACCACCCTTGCGTGAGCGCCCGGAAGATATTCCACTGCTGGCCAATCATTTCCTGCAACAGGTATCAATGAAAGAACATCGGCAGATACTGACTATTGATACAAGCGCTATGCGTTTGTTAAGCGGATATTCTTTCAAAGGAAACATCCGGGAGTTAAAAAATATCCTGCAGCGCGCCGCAGTCCTGTCAGATGGCGGCTTGATAAAGGTTTCTGATCTGCCGTATGAAGTGCAGAAGAGTAATGGCGAATCTTCGCTCTCGCTTGAGTCTATAGAAAAGGAGCATATCTCAAGAATACTTGCATCAACAGGTGGTAATAAGGCAAAGGCTGCAAGGGTTTTGCAGATAGGTCTTGCAACATTATACCGGAAAATGCAGGAGTATGGGATCTAGATTGCACGTCTCCTGACATAGCAAAACAGTTTATCGGTTTGATAACGACCTTCTCAAAATGAGAAGGTTTTTTTATGCCCCGAATTCCTCAGCCCGCCCGGGATAAGGTTTTTCGACACCGGCACCGTTTTCGACTTCTAAAGCCAAACAAATTATTATGATGATCCCATTACTTCTCCTGGCCGGCGCATTCTGTTTCTGGATTTCATTTAAATCAATTGACTTCTTCGAAAATATTTAACCATGATGACAATCTTATTTATCCTCTCCATTCTGGTGTTTATCTATCTCGTCTACGTGCTGATAAACCCTGAAAAATTCTAAACAACAAACCTGATTTTTATGAATGATGAAATTGCAGGCATAGTAATCGTATTCGGGATTACATTGCTCATCGCTTTCCCGCTTGGGAAATACATTTCAAATGTCTTCACCGGCAACAGAACCATACTGGGTTTTCTTGCCCCGGTTGAAAGATTTATTTATCGTTTATGTGGTATAGATCCGCTGCAGGAAATGAACTGGAAGCAACATCTGAAAGCTTTGCTTACTATCAATCTTGTGTGGTTCTTTTATGCTTTTATAATGCTGATCAGCCAGGGATCATTGTTCCTGAATCCTGATGGTAATCCTTCACAAACACCTGACCTCGCTTTCAATACCGCTATATCATTCCTGGTGAACTGCGATCTTCAACACTATAGCGGTGAAAGCGGTGTTACCTATCTCACCCAAATAGGCGTATGTGCTTTCCTGATGTTTGTATCAGCCGCAACTGGTATCGCAGCAGCACTTATTTTCTTCAGGGCATTACGTGACAAAGTCACCGATAAGCTTGGTAATTTCTGGGTGTTCTTTGTGAAATCCATCACAAGAATACTAATGCCGATATCGCTGGTGGTTGCATTGCTGCTTGCATTTTCAGGAACACCAACTTCATTTGAAGGAAAAGATACAGTGGTGACAATGCAGGGAGATACCGTTGGCGTGAGTCGTGGTCCTGCTGCTGCAATGATCGCTATTAAACATGTTGGAACCAACGGTGGCGGCTGGTTTGGTGCAAACTCCGCTCACCCGCTTGAAAATCCAAACTACTTTACTAATTGCGTTGAACTTATAGCCCATTTTATTCTTCCGCTTTCGATGGTATTTGCATTCGGATTTTTTATACGTAAGAAGAAAATGGCTTATGTCATTTTTGGTATTATGACAATTGGATTCCTTGTGCTTGCAATCCCAACCATAGTACATGAGGTAAATGGAAATCCCGCTATTGCCGCACTTGGTGTGTCTCAGCCAACAGGTGCGATGGAGGGTAAAGAAACAAGATTTGGTCCCGCAATGTCTGGCTTCTGGAGTATCGTGACAACAGTGATCTCAACCGGATCTGTTAACTCTATGCACGATAGTTCAATGCCATTAAGTGGCATGACCCAACTGCTTGGCATGATGATCAACTCATTTTATGGTGGATGTGGTGTTGGTATTCTCAACTACTTCATATACCTGATGATCGCTGTGTTCATTTCCGGCCTGATGGTAGGACGAACACCTGAATTCATGGGTCACAAAGTTGAGGCACGTGAGATCAAGATCGCTGCGCTGATCACACTGTTGTCACCATTGCTTATTATGGCAGGTACGGCACTTTCAGCTTATTACAATGTGCATCATGCTGATGCAGACTGGGCAGTGAAACCGGGCAACTGGCTCAATAACCCTTCATTCCATGGCTTCAGCGAAATGTTATATGAAAATACTTCTGCGAATGCAAACAATGGCAGTGGTTTCGAAGGACTTGGTGATAACAATATCTTCTGGAACGTTGTAACAGGTTTTATCCTGTTACTGGGCCGCTTTCTGCCGATCATAGGACCCATTGCCATCGCAGGGATCCTGGCAAAGAAAAAACATGTTCCTGAATCTGCGGGTACCCTTAAGACAGATTCTATCACGTTTGGTGTTATGACGCTTGCGGTGATCGTTATCATCAACGCCTTGTCGTATTTCCCGGCACTTGCGCTTGGCCCGATTGCAGAATATTTTTCACTTTATTAATTGTATTCCGAAATGACAAATACAACAAAACCCCAGGCTGGTCTTTTTACAGGCGAGATGATGGGAACCGCTTTGAAGCAGGCTTTTGTTAAGCTAAGCCCAAAGCTGATGATCAAAAACCCGGTGATGTTCACCGTTGAGATAGGAACCCTTGTTATGCTCGTGGTATTTCTTGTAGCAGCAATCACCGGCGATACCAGCCAGGGATCAGCAGCATATAACTTTATAATATTTCTTATTCTTTTACTCACTGTTCTGTTTGCAAACTTTGCCGAAGCAATTGCAGAGGCAAGGGGTAAAGCGCAGGCTGAAAGTCTCAGAAAGGCAAGAAAAGATACACCTGCAAAAAAGATCAGCGATCCTTCCGCTGATCGTGATGAGCAGGTGCAAACTATATCATCTGCACAACTTCAGCTTGATGATTATTTTGTTTGCATCGCCGGTGATGTGATACCGATGGATGGTGAGATCGTAAAAGGTATTGCGTCTATTGATGAAAGTGCCATCACCGGAGAAAGTGCTCCTGTTATACGCGAAGCCGGTGGCGACAAATCATCTGTTACCGGTGGTACCAAAGTACTTAGTGATCGCATAGTAGTTCGTGTAACAACTAAACCAGGCGAAACATTTCTTGATAAAATGATCGCACTTGTTGAGGGAGCCAATCGTCAGAAAACCCCGAATGAGATCGCTCTTACGATCCTGCTTGCATCTTTTACTATTGTGTTCATCATTGTTTGTGTGACATTGAAGCCGTTTGCTGATTATGCAAATACACCAATCACAATCGCAGCCTATATCTCCTTATTTGTTTGTCTGATACCAACAACTATCGGTGGTCTGCTTTCAGCCATCGGTATCGCTGGTATGGACAGGGCCCTGCGCGCAAACATCATTGCCAAGAGTGGTAAGGCTGTTGAAACCGCAGGTGACATTGATACATTATTGCTTGATAAAACCGGAACGATCACAATCGGAAACCGTAAGGCAACGAACTTCTATGCTGCTGAAGGACCAGGCGACAAAGAATTTATAGCACTGGCTGCACTCAGTTCGCTTGCTGATGATACACCGGAGGGTAAATCGATCGTTGAGCTTGCCTTGCAACAGGGTGTAAATATGAAGCGTGAAGCCGACATGAACTTCATTGGTTTTACTGCAGAAACAAGAAGCAGTGGTGTTGACCTCGCTGATGGAACAAAGATCAGGAAAGGTGCGCAGGATACTATCCGTGGAATGGTGATGAAAGCCGGAAACGGTTTTCCACTATCTGTTAGTGAACGTGTGAAAAAGATCTCCGAGAATGGAGGAACCCCACTGGTAGTTGCGAGTAATGATAAGGTTCAGGGTGTTATTGAACTGCAGGATATAATAAAGCCGGGCATCCAGGAGCGTTTTGAAAGACTCCGTAAGATGGGTGTGAAGACTGTGATGGTTACAGGTGATAATCCGCTCACGGCAAAATTCATTGCAGAGAAAGCAGGTGTTGATGATTTTATTGCTGAGGCGAGACCGGAGGATAAAATGAACTACATAAAAACTGAGCAAAACAATGGTAAACTGGTGGCGATGATGGGTGACGGTACAAACGATGCTCCCGCACTTGCACAGGCTGATGTTGGTGTTGCAATGAACTCAGGTACGCAGGCAGCGAAAGAAGCAGGTAACATGGTGGACCTTGATAATGATCCTACAAAACTGATCGAAGTGGTAGAGATCGGCAAACAGTTACTGATCACGAGAGGAACACTTACGACTTTCTCAATTGCAAATGACGTAGCAAAGTATTTTGCGATCGTACCTGCGCTTTTTGTTGCTGCTATACCGGCGCTCCAGGGACTGAATGTCATGAACCTCAAAAGCCCGGAAACAGCAATACTGTCTGCGGTGATCTTTAATGCGATCATCATTCCGATACTGATCCCACTAGCCTTGCGTGGAGTGGCGTACAAACCAATTGGAGCATCTGCGCTTCTTCGCCGCAACCTGCTTGTATATGGTGTTGGTGGTGTGGTGATACCGTTTATTGGTATTAAACTTATCGATCTTCTTGTTTCAATCTTTATTTAAAAATATTTATACAATGAAAAATTATTTGTTGCCCGCTATAAAGATGACCATGATTATGCTCGTGTTGTTATGCGTGGTTTATTTCGGCATCGTTTATTTCTTCGGAAAATTTACACATGGTGAAGGCAATGGTGAAATCGTGATGAGCAAAGGAAAGGTGGTAGGTTATAAAACCATCGGTCAGAAGTTTACTGAAGATAAGTATTTCTGGGGAAGACCTTCCGGTGTTGATTACAATGCAGCTGGTTCAGCGGGTTCAAACAAAGGCCCCTCCAATCCGGATTATATTCAGATCGTAAAGGATCGCATTGACAGTTTTCTTGTTCATAATCCTGGTGTTTCAAAAAAGGATATTCCTGCTGAGCTTGTAACAGCATCAGGTAGCGGACTCGATCCTGATATTACACCTGCGGGCGCTTATGTGCAGGTGAAAAGGGTAGCTGCTTCACGCAACATCAGTGAAGAAAAGGTAAAGGCTCTTGTTGATAAGCATATCCGCAAGAATCCGATTGGACCTGATGTTATCAACGTACTTGCTTTGAATGTTGCTTTGGAAAATTAAAATTGAAAAAATGAAACTTGTATTTTCGCTCGCGCTGGCTGCCCTGGGAAGTTCGCTTCAGGCCCAGGATTCCACTAAATCAAATCCATTGACTTTTTCAGGTTATGTGGAGGGATATTAT
>JBEVNF010000148.1:0-6767 GCA_040508255.1 Flavitalea sp. | reverse complement strand
AAGTGTGCAAAGGTAATTATTTTCCTACTACGCAATTTGGTATAATCGCGTCCGATATTCCAGAAAAAAATACTCTATAATCCCTTTTTGGCAAGGTATTAGTATATACGAGAACAGTTCTTTACTTGATCGTAATCATTTTCTTGAGAGCTTATTTGTTTTTAGGAATCTAAATGCTAACCCTTAGTAATTACTCTATCTGCATTAAAAACGCATTAAAACGACTTTAATGAAGTAGCTATATAAGTGTTTTTCTTGATGGCTAAGGGGTTTTGGCATAGTTTATGGAAAAGAGAACAAGAATTAACAATACAAATCATAGCCTTTTGCTATCCGATATAACTTTTTATAGAAAATCTTTTCTACGGTTTAGGGTTTAGGGGTTAAAAAGGGGGGTATTCCTACTCCCCTTTCCTTTATTTACCTAGCTGAGGGAAAGATTTTCTAATTGTTTTAGATCGACCCGTTTTTAAAGATTACCAATTTTTCCACCGAAAAACCCCGATCCAATTTCATTGAAATACTCAACCAATCCATTGTTCTGGAAATCCATTTCTGTATTCAATTGAAACTATCATGCGTTAGAGGCCGGTTCTCCGGAAAAAGATTATCCTTCGGGACATAAAAAAACCTTCTCAGCTGAGAAGGTTTTTTTATGAGCATAGCTCTAAGTCTACTAAGCTTTCTTCACAATCGCATATTCGATAACCGGTCTTCCTCTTTCACCGGCATCACCGCCACCGCCCCAGCTGATAAATTTCAATTTGTAAACATTTCCGTTTGGATCCTGGATCACATAGAAACGATCTCTTTTGATAGTTCCCGGACCAGCCTGGCTCCCACCCTGTCGCCATTTTGAACCGATTGCATCTCTGTTGGCAGAAAAATTAACCGCACTGATGTCAGCTTCAGCAAAAGCAGAATAGGTTACACTTGACTCAAATACTTCCGCGGCTTTTGCACCAGCAAGATTGTTGATAAGGATCAGATCCTGGAACCAATATGGTGAACCCAGACCTGAATCGTAGGTACCATAACACCATTGAAGATCCCAGCTTTCTTTCTTAGGCTCAACGGTTACAAGCTGACCGCTTTCAAGCGAAGCAAACTGGAAATTAGCAGTACTGCCCTTTGGAACCTCAAGAGTTTTAATGGTCGATTCGCCAACCTTTGCATATTGCAGACGATACCCGGTACCACTTCTCGTGATCTTTAGCTTGTAATAAAGTGCCTGGGCTTTATTGCCTTCGAAACCAAGCAGGTAAACCTTGTTCTCAGTATCAGTGGCAGAGATTTCTGCGATAGCTGTCTCGGTAAGATCCCCTGTCCAGTTATCAACCAGTGAAGCTGTTGATGGATCCATGATATTGTGATCAAGGTAAACACCAGTTGTATCTGCATACCCAACTGCATTGATGTCTGTTTTGTCAATCGCCCTGATCGTTGACTGATAAGATTGATTCAATATGACGCGGAATGCGGCACCATTGTAAAATCCAAGATTCCAGCTTTTACGATTTACAAGTGTGGGCTGGTTATTACTCAGATCCACGTAAACCGCATTTGCATAGTTCGACTCAGTGGTTTTTCCCTGCAAGGTAAGTTGCGATCCTTCAGAAACTATTGCAGAAAATTTAACCGTTGCAGTATCAACATCACCTGCAACCGCTGTTGCAGGAATACCCTTGATCACAAAACCAACGCTTTCGCCACCCGAAAAATAAATACCGCTTTTCTTAAGCAGTTTGAAAGAAGTTGAATTTGCACCGGCAGCGATTGTAAGGCTGATCTGGTTTGAGACAGCTTCCGGTGAAGTGGTGAACTCAGTACCATAGGTCACACCGCTTGTAATCAGCTCAACTGTAAGCGGGATCGCAGTTTCAGCTGCTCTTGATAAAGAAATTTTCACTTCAGCTTCAGCGCTTTCAGCCGCAAGCCCTTGCTCCCTTGCTTCAAAATTTACCTGGTTGGGAGCCAATGGCGGATCGTCTTTCTTGCAGGAAACAAACACGAGCAGCATTGAGGCTACCATTATCAGACTATTAAGTTTTTTCATGCGCAGTAACTATTATTTGTGTTTAAGATTGATTTATAATTTCTGAAGAGGTTATTTGGAAAACTGAAATACAAGACCAAGAAAACAAGACCGGCCAGCAGCCTTTAGCACAGGACCAGTTGCGCTGTGTGTCCCACCTGAATCGGTTGCTGTATTCTGAAGTCTTGTTACGTTGAAAAGGTTTTTCACCCCTGCATTCACGATCAGGTATTTCCCTGCATTTTGTGCAACTGTAAAATCAGCAAAATGAAAATCTGCAGTTTCAGCAAGTGTCAATTCCTGCTGACCATTCACCATTGCAACCTGGTAAACCGGGGTCTTGCCGGTGTATTTATAGAACAGACCAAGATTGGTTCCGGTCTTTCTGATATTATAAGTAAGGTTAAGATTCAACTCCGGCGACCACATAAAACCCGGAAGATCCTGTGATTTATACGAAGGATCATCACTGTATCGGTTATATCTGCCTGCATATAAAATACCTGCAGAAACAGAAAGGTCTTTCCAGGCAAGACTGTTTTCCCATGATACACCGGTAGTCTTGTATTTGTCAATGTTTACATACACATTGAGGTTGGGACTTGAAGGATCATTTGCAAGTGCTGTAGTGATCAGGTTATCGAAACTGTTGTAGAAACCCGATACTACAGATTTGAAATTTGTTTGATTATCAAATGATTTTTCCCAGTTCAACGAAGCATTAAAACTGTTGGAATATTCTGCTTTAAGATTTTCATTTCCATTGATGTCATGGTTTGCATCATGGAAATCAAAATACAATTCACGGAGTGCGGGAGCCCTGAAACCACGCGCATATGAAACCCTTAAATCCCATTGCTTTCCAAACGCAAGCTTTGCGTTCAGAGAAGGGATCAACGGCGGTGCATTATAAATTGAATTCTTACTGAATCTGACGCCTGGTCTGAAGTTCAACCAGTTCAATGGCTTGATCTCACCAGAAAGGAACAAAGCATAATCCGTGATTGACGGACTGCCTTTTATTCTTTGCCCGGTAGTTTGATCATTCCGGATCTCTATCCCAGGCTGAATTGTAAGCAGATCCGAAACATTGTATTCCGCAGTTGAACGTAGAAAGAAGGTTTTGAACGTTGAAAGATCCTGTCCCCCTGCCAGATTGATATTTAAAGTTTTTGCACCGGTGTTGAGATCAATATCTGTTGTTCTTGTACGACGCTCATAATCCTGGTAACTAACGGAATTGGTTAGCCGAAATTTATCATTCAGGATAAAATTTGCCTGCAGCTGGTGATTGAACCGGTCTGTAATATATTCCTGGTCGGTCGCCTTGTTTCCCGGATTGACTGCACCCGGAATTGTAATGATCTCATTGAGATAATTCAGCCGATACCATACATTCATTTTGTTGGTGCGATAACCAACAGATGCACTGGTAAGCCATTGATCTTTGGGACGCCATTCCTTTGTACGACCCGTCTGACTACCTTGCCAGCCGCCCATATTATTCCTTGTCACGGACCCGGATGCGTTCCAATTTTTATATCCCCAACCAACATTCAGACTTTCATTGTGAATCCCGTTGCGGGCAAAGGCCTGGTATTCTTTTCCAAGTGTTTCTTCCTGCACCCTCGCGCCAACATTGAAAAACGAACCTGGTTTTGCCTTTTTCGTAATAATATTGATCACGCCTGCCAGCGCATCAGTACCATAAACAACACTCATTGGTCCTTCAACAATTTCAATTCTTTCAACTGTGTTGATATCGATCTGACCAAGACTCTGCCTGATGCTTCCCCGATCAACAAGCGGAACTCCATCAAGAAGTATTTTTACATTCTGACCAGGCATACCCATGATACTGATATCAGTTTCTCCCAAAGCATAGTCTGTCGAAAAGCGGATACCGGGTTCATTATTGAGTACACCTGCAATATCCGTTGCGGCTCTCTGCTGTATTCTTTCTTTGGTGATTGTACGGATCTTATAAACCGATTGTTTCATTGACTGAGCCTGGTATTGACCTGTAACGACAACCGGATCAAGCTGGCTTGTCTTTGCTGAATCTTCCTGCCCGTTTACAACGAACATCGCAATGGAACAAAGGATCGTGATAATTTTTTTCATAACTCACATTGGGGCATAACGGTATCGCCTACCCTTTTTCAGGGTACTATGAACAGTCGGTAAAATTGAATTACTGTACGAAGCGGGTCAGGATCGAATTGATCTTTCCCGGAAGTTCTGCTGCAGTAACGGTTTCATGAGTAAACTCATTTTGTGTATCAAACAGGTATTGATACAGGAGTTTGTTGTCGACCTTTGCCTGCAGGTGCACATCTTTTCTATTCTTCAGAATTGTGTCCCATGACTTTCTTACTACATTCCAGTAAGCTTTGTTATCGTTCCACCATTTAGCAGCGAGTGCACATTTGCTGTCGTCAACTTTTTTGTAGATGTTCCAGCCTTTCTCCTGGGCAAGCACATAGTCAGGTGTATTTTCTTTTCTTACAACCTTGTCATTATCCTGCTCATGTACCCAGCCGGTATCGGTCACCCTGATACGGTTTCCACGACGCATTACGTTGTAGTCATTTCTTTTGGTGTATTCACGACGCGGGAGCGGAGCATCGGCAACATTTTCCCAGTAATTTTTTCCATCAGCATGGATCCAGCTTGCAGTACCCATGTAACGCGGAGCATCATCAACTTCCCATACGCTTTGGGTCCATTGGCCTTTGACCTGTTCAGGCTTCAGGGTAACTGGCTTCCATTGGCCAGAGTGTACAAACTGAAGTTGTTTCGGATCCTGGTAAACCCAGTCCTCACGCCAGTGTTTAATAATATCTTCATCTGCAACGAGAAGATGTTGCAGCACATATTTTGTGGGATTTGATTCTTCGGCCACTACGTATTCAAGGCCTTTTGCGCGGTATTTGTTGCTGTATTTATATGCCGTATCAGCAGAAAAAGTTTCTGCATACATAAAGGTGACCTCAAAGCAACCACAAAGTGATTTTATGCTTTCTGCATCTTCCTTGTTCTGGGCAACTAAATGAACACTGACTACGAGTAAGAGGGAAATAGAGAATAAACGCTTCATAACTGTTCTTTAAAACTTTGCAAAAGAACAAAAGAAGCGTTAGCTGATTTTCCGAGAGAGGGAAATCTGGTTGCGAGATGAGGAAATACAACCACCCCATCTCGCCGTGGCGGATTTCCCCTCCTACGAATTCCGACACCTTCGATTCGCTGTGTTGGACGGAATTTGCAAGAGGGGAAATTGATTATTTGTGAGCGGGTGAATTCATGATATCGCGATCGAACAGGTACAAACCACTCTTATCATCACCGATCATTTCCAGTTTGTCATTCATAGTGCGCGCAAGACGCTCTTCTTCGATCTGCTCGTTCACATACCACTGAAGGAAGTTATGGGTTGCGTAATCTTTTTCTTTCAACGACTGGTCAACAATATCATTGATGCTGTCACTTACAGCTATTTCGTGTTTAAGTAATTCTTCAAAAGCTTTTTTCAAAGAAACGAAAGTCAGGATTGGCTGTGCAAGAGCAGGAACCATTGCATATCCGCCGCGCTCGTTTACATACTTCATAAGTTTCAGCATGTGCATGCGCTCCTCGTCAGAATGTTTATAGAAGAAATCAGTTACACCTTGCAGACCTGGCTGTATTTCAGCCCAGCTTGCCATCGCGAGATAAGCCTGTGATGACTGAGCTTCCATTTGAACCTGTTTATTTAATGCGTCCTGCATTGATTTCGTGAGCATATCCTGGTGTTTAAAATTTAGAATGGTGTTATATAAACGGACCCTTTGACAGATCTCCCGTTAAAAGTATAAATACTTTTGCAGCTTCAATTGAAGATTTTAGTGAAAAAGCAGCTCACATGGCTTAAGACCAGTGTGCTTCTTGAATGCAGTCGAAAAGTGAGAAATAGAGGAATAGCCAAGCATCATGGAAACCTCAGTCACGCTCAATCCTTTTTCATAAAGAAGATAACGCGCGTGTTCCATACGCTGACTCTGGTAGAAATCGAAAATGGTTGTACCAAACATTTCCTTGAAACCTTTCTTAAGATAACATTCGTTGATGGCCACCTTACGACTAAGCTCCTTGATGGTGATGGGTTCACCTATATGTTGCAACAACACTTCACGTGCTTTGGAAATTTTACTTCTGTCTGCTTCATTCGCGAGGAATTTGCATTGGAAGGTTTCAATTTCCTTATCACCAAGCATACATTCCAGGCTGTAAAGCAACAGCATCTGGGTTTGTGCGTTGATGTAAATATTTTCTAAAGTATCTGTATAACTGTGATTCAGCAAAGCTTCCAGCACCATACGGGTTCGGCCGCAGAGTGAAAGTATTTTGGTGAATGAAGATCTGTGACGAAACTGAAGAATATCTTCTGTAAGATTATTTGTTGGCTTACCTGTACGTACGAATTGTGAAAGATGGACAGGTGAAAAACGGAAACTAAGCAGATCTACACTTTCCATTCTTTCGCCACAACCATGTGATTCATTTGCTTTGCAATTGATACATTCCATTCCCTTTTCCTTGCAATACACATTACCGGTGATGCAGAAACGAAGTTCAAGACTATGTTCAGTTGTTGAATCTTTTGAATAATGATAAACCAGCATCCCGGTATCATCAATGTTCCACTGCGAGTTTTTGGTATGGCGCCTGATATTATACTGAACTGAACCCG
>JBEVNF010000083.1:0-8436 GCA_040508255.1 Flavitalea sp. | reverse complement strand
TTCGTAGGATAGCCTGGATTTTGTTTAAAGGCGTCTCTGTTTGTTACCTTATCCAATTCACTTTGCGGTACCGGGCGCAACTCGTGTTCTATTGAAATTGCCTTTGAATCAGGATTGTGAGCTTTGATTCTTGAAACCATCGTATGTGTGCGTTTCAGATCAAACCATCTTTGCAATTCGCCACCAAGTTCCCTTGCGCGTTCATCCATAATGTAGTTGATATCAATCTCGGAGGCCACCACTGGCAGTGCTGCAGGGAACTTTCTCGCGCGTGCACGCAGCTGATCAATGTAAAGCGCTGCTTCTGCCTGGCTGCCGCTCATGAGTGCGCTTTCGGCTGCCATGAGATAAACATCGCCGAGACGCAGTATGATGGTTTCTTTGTGTGAAGCTTCATCTTTTGGAACAAAGCGTGAAGGATCCAGGTGTTTCTTCATGGTGTGATACCAGCTGCGTGCAGCAGCGATAGGCGTTCCGTCCGGCTGATAGATATGATTTAAACCGTCGATTGCGATGCCACGTGCTTTGTAGGAAGCAGCCATCGCATCATCTACATTGAATAAAGGTTTATACAGGACGGTATCTGTTGGTGCGCCATTTTTGACCGGAACACCAAATGCATCTTCAACTTTTAAAGCATCGTTCCATAATGCGAGCCACGCCGTCTGTATGGTTCCATCTGTGCGCGAATCTTCTGCCTGGTTAAACATGGTGAGGAAATATCTTGTCATCATGTGATGTCGATATTCCCGACCGTAAAAAATTGAGTGGCCATACATGCGCGGAACGATTTCCTGTGTGCGGGCAGATCTGTTGTAGTTTCCAACCCAGTAACGATGCAGCCCATTTCCCCCTGTAGTCAATTCACTGGTGTTGAATTTTTCGGATTTGGAAAATTGTACTGCCCAGATCACTTCTTCGTTGTTCTGATTGTAAGTACTGAAAATATCTTCAAAATTTGCAAGCAACTTGTAACCATAACTATTGATCACATCGTCACAAAGCGCTTTTGTTGCAGTGTAGATCTGTGCTTTGGAACCTAAGCCTGATTTGGAGATGATATCTTCGCTGTAGCCGGCCAGTGCAAGCAGTACTCTTGCTTTCATTGCCTTTGCCGAGCCCGATGTTATACGACCCGCTTCAGCAGCCGATGTCGGTAATTTTGAGATTGCATTGTCGATATCCCCGAGGATCACTTTATAAAATGCATCAATGGTGGTCTGATTACCTTCTGTAACAATACCTGTTGTTGGTTCTATGGTGAAGTGTGCACCGGTACCCCAGGTCTCAACAACGATAAGATAAAACCAGGCACGAAGGAAGGAAAGCTCCCCTTCAATTGTAGGCAGATCAAGCTGGTTGTCTTTAATGGCTTTGATACCAAAATTCAGATTGTTGATGCCTGCATAAAGATGTCGCCAACTGTCAGAAAACGCCGGCAAAGTAGGCATGGTATTTACTTTCAGTTGTGCGATATCATTTACATCAACTGAATTGAGTGAATGGGTCATGATGTCAGAAGGGTATTCGCCAAGATAGCGAAGATCTTCTACCACGAGCCTGCTTTGATAATACTGGGAAAGCACGAGGTTGGTGAGTCCATCAGGTGTTGCGAGAAAACTTTCATTGATCAGTCCTTTCGGATCTTCTTCCAGTTGTTTCTTACAGGAAACACTCATCAACACCAATACAAAAAGAAAAATTTTATAGCTGTTCATAAAGAGTCAGTTTAGAAGGTGACATTTAAGCCAATCACATTGGTTCTGAATGCGGCCAGATTGAAGTTTGGTGCCTGCGGATCGAGGTCCTTATCCTTGCGATATACATAGAATGGATTTTTGATCCTGCCGTATACATTCAGGCTTTTTACGAATTTGATCTTTGTGAAATTGTAACCAAGTGAAATTTCCTGAACATTCAGATAGCTTGCATCCCTGATACCATAAAGATTTACGCGTGCTTCAACTGCACGGTTAACGTATGGATATTCACCATTGGGATTGTCAGGTGTCCAGTAATTGCCGGCCATTGCTGCGGGGCCCCAGCGTGTACCATCAAAGAACAGATCACTGCCGAGCGTCGGACTGTTTACAAGATTTCCAAACTTCCCTTCAAGTGCAAAAGAAAAGGTGAGTGATCTGAATGTGAAGTTGTTTCTCAGGAATAGCCCAAACTTCGGAGAGGTCTGACCAAGAACGATCCTGTCATTATCTGCATCGATCTTACCATCTCCATTCTGATCTTTTAAACGGATGTCGCCCGGTTTTTGTCCAAAAGCTGCGGCATCAGCGGCTTTATCAGACTGCCAGATGCCAAGCTTTTCAAAATCATAAAAAACACCAACCGGCCTTCCGATGAACCAGTAATTGCCAACCATATCTTCATCGGTAAGCAAGGACACTATGCGTTCACGATTGGTGTAAAAGTTAAAGTCTGTTGACCACTGGAAATCGCGACCATTGATATTGTTTGAAGTGATCATCAACTCCAGACCGGTATTGCTGGTGCTGCCGATGTTCTGATAAATTGATGATGAACCCGTGAATACCGGGATGCTCCTTTGCATCAACAGATCCGTTGTTGTTGTTTTGTAAGCCTCGATGGTACCATTGATCTTATTGCCAAGTAATCCGAAATCCAGGCCGATGTTTGCCGTTTTTGAATACTCCCAGCCGAGTTGCTTGTTTACAAGACCCGCGAGTTTGTATCCGAAATAATTTACATCACCAAAATTGTAGGTGGTTTGGGTGGTACCGGCCAATGTTGCATAAGGGGCAATCGCAGAGTTGCCCACAACACCATAGCTTGCACGCAATTTCAAAGTATTGATTGCAGAAACATTAAAGAACTTTTCATTGCTGATGGTCCATGCAGCGGATACTGCAGGGAAGTATCCCCATTTTTTGCCTTCCGCAAGTACCGAAGATCCATCTGCACGCATCGATACACTCAATATGAAACGATCATCATATCCATACTGGAAGCGACCAAGAAAAGAACCAAGCACCCATTGTTCGCGGCTACTGTTGATGATAATGTTCTGCTGAGCGGAACCAAGGTTCCAGTCTTCGAGCTCTTCACCAGGCATACCCTCACCGGAAGCACTGAACCTGTTTGTGTTTTGTAGCTGATAACTTGTTACAAAGGTTCCGTTAAGAGAATGTTTGTTGAGTGTTTTATTGTAGCTAAGGATGTTATCCCAAAGAATTCCTGTTTTATTGATGTCTTCCTTGCGTGCGTAGTCAGGACGACCATATCTCAGGGTAGTTTGTGAACCATAGTACTGACGTAATTTGCCTTGCTCCAGATCAACTCCCAGGTTTGATCTCAGCTTAAGACCATCTGCCAATGTGATCTCTGCATACAACACATTGAAGCTTCTCAGGTAATCAGATTTATTTACATAAGGCTCCTGGTAGTTTGCAAGTATGTTCCAGGCTGCAGTTTGTTGTGTGCTCGGGTTCCAGATCATGTTCCCGTTCTCATCATATGGTTTTGATGTCGGGTTCATGTAGAGCATGTTGATATCGGGAGTCGTGAAATTGTTTCTTGCTGTGTTTGTAAGCCTTGAAGAAATACCGATCTTCAGGAATTTCGCGATGCGGTGATCTACATTGATGCCTAGATTGAGACGGCCGATGTCATTATTCTTATAATAACCTTCTTCATTTCTGTAGCCAACGGACAGGGCCATCTGCGTTTTATCAGAACCATGCGAAATGTTGAGATTATGTTCCTGTACAAAACTATTCTTGTTATACATCATACCCTGCCAGTCAACAAATTCACCGCTGTTCACTACTTCAAGTTCGCGCGGACCAAAAACACTTTCGTTTGCAGGTTCACCTGACGCCCAGCCTGTGTTCTGATTTGCGCGGAACACATCTTTCCTGAACTGAATATATTCCTCACCATTCATAAGTTTTGGAAACTTTGCCTGGTTGATACCTGCATAGCTGTTATAGGTGATCGCAGTTTTTGAATTAAGCTTAGCGCGTTTTGTACTGATAAGTATTACACCATTCGCACCACGGCTACCATAGATCGCAGCAGATGCTGCATCTTTCAAAACTTCCATTGATTCGATTTCTGAAACCGGAATATCTTCGATCGTGTTACGGGGTATACCATCAACTACATATAGTGGTTCATTGCTGGCATTGAGTGAACGGTTACCACGTATGCGGATGGTTGGAGTTTGACCCGGTGATGTTACCGCCCCAATGTTAACACCGGAAATTTTTCCCTGCAATGCTTCGATCGGATTACCGGTTGGAATGGTGTTCAGTGATTTTTGATTCACGGAAGCAACTGCACCTGTTACATCACTTTTGCGCATGGTTCCGTAGCCAATCACCACAACTTCATTCATGTCTTTTGCGGCAGGATCCATGGTTACTTCAAGGGAAGTCTGACCGGCGCGGACAGGAATTTCCTGTGTGGCATAGCCCACATAGCTGATCTCAAGTGTTACAGATTTTGTTTGAACAGGTAATTTGAATACACCGGACTCATCGGTGGTTGTGGAGTTGGCTGTTCCCTTAACGGTGATGCTTACGCCACTCAGGGGATTGCTTGTTTTGTCTATGATCTTTCCCGTCAGAACGCTCGTGCTGTCTTGTGCCATGAGGTTGGCGAACACGGCTGTAAGGAAAAATACCAGCAGCAGTTTTTTCATAATCGTTTAAGTTAATCGTTAGCTATATGGCGCGTATTCTATTTTGAAACAGCAAACTTTTCGAATGCTGTGTTTACTTCAGCATCAGTCAGGTTACTTCCGGAGTTGATCAGTATTTTATACCTGAATGTGACTGATTGACCTGCTTTAAGTTTATAGTTCAATGTTTCTTTTCCTTTGCTGAACTCTTTCTGACCGAGTGGATTTGCTGCAAAGAGGCCATAACCGCGTGCATGCCAGTAGGTTGGGTATCCAACATTCTTTGGATTATCAAGCACTACGAGAGATACCGGTTCATCCCCGATCTTCCCATTTAGATTCACCCATTTTCCGCGTGTGGCCCACACATTATCTCCTTCAATTCCTTCACTGCTGCGGTATTTGCCGGTAACACCTTCGTTGTTGAGTTTTGCTACTTCGGTTGCGATGCCATTTGCATCTGTGAATTTTTCAGGTTTGTCAGAAGGATGTTCAAGCTCACGTGCGAGACGGATGCCAAGCACGCCTTCTTTGTTATCAGCAAAACTCACGTCTTCTTTTAAAGCTGTAAGTGTAGTGATCATTTCGACTGCACGCTGTCCCCCGGGTGCCGTAAAAAGATACTTTGTTTTTTCTGTGAGCAATTGTTTGCCGTCCGGTGCGAGCCAGGCTTTGGTAACATCGAGTTCTGCACTGTTATCTGTGCTTGTGGTTTTATCAACAGAGATATGTCTGATGGTTCCATACTCGTTTTTTTTATTTGCGGGTATTGCTGTGGAATTGTTCCAGAAGTCGAGACCATTCACATTTCCATAGTTAAACCACATTCCAACATGATGCGGATGATCTACGCGTTCACCGGGACGTGGATCCATTGGCCAGCCTCTGGTGATCAGGGTTCCTTTTGAAGTTCTTAAAGGATAAAGCACAGACTTCATAAGTGAATCCGGATAGATATAGGAAGTGAATGGTTTTCCATCTATTGAGATATCTATTCGTTTTGCTGCTTTGTTTTCAGTGATGGCAAAATGTTTGGGTGGTTGAAATGAGTTTAGACTCATACCTGTAATGAAGGCCGCAGTTGATACGAGCGCAATGTTTTTTATTTTAGATGAGATGTGGATCATATTGATTGATTTGAAATGAAAAATGGTACCTACCCTGCAATTACTTCCTGTTTAACATCATCAAATGTTACCTTCTTACCAGTTTCCATAGCTGTACGCGCCATGATATTTGCTACCGAGTGATTATAGCCTGCTTCAACCGATGCATTTGGTGTTTTACGACTGCGAACACATTCCATCCAGTTGCGCATATGCAATGAGGTCATCGGATCACCGCCGGTGTTGGCTGCAGTTTCCATTTTTGCTGCATCGGGCAGCGTGAATGGTGTCAGGAGATTTGCCTTCATGCCCATTGATGCTGCTTCTCTCTCTGATAAGCCACCTTCGGGCGTTACCTGGTTCGTATCAAGGTTCAGCATACCGGCATTGGAGTAATAAAATTCCTTGATGCCACCTGCTGAATTAGTGAACCTTGAAGAGTACAGTACCTGGAAGCCTTTTTTCATATCATCTGCGGGACCATAATCCATCACAGCTGTCACCGTATCGGGGTTCTGGCGACCATCGTTCCATGTATAGATCCCGCCGTTTGCTGCAACACTGCGTGGATGTTTTAAGCCGGAGAACCAGTGTACCGTATCGATCTGGTGCGCCATCCATTGCCCCCAGATACCTGAAGAATAAGGCCAGAACAAACGGAACTCGAGATATTTTCTTGGATCCCAGGCTACTTTCGGACGATTCATCAGGAAGCGGTCCCAGTCGGTATCCTCCTGGCGGATCTCACTAACGAGTTTGGGTAACCGCCACCGACCGGGTTGGTTTACGTTCCAGGTCATTTCAACCATATTGATATTGCCGAATTTGCCTGACCTGATGTATTCGTTGGCTGCAATATAGTTTGGCGCACTGCGACGTTGTGAACCAACCTGCAGCACTTTCTTTGTTTCGTTAACCGCTTTCAGCAGCACTTTTGCATCTTCAAGTGTTTCTGCCATCGGCTTCTCAACATAAACATCCTTGCCGGCACGTACAGCTTCTGCAGCCATCAGGGCATGCTGAAAATCTGCGGTGCTGATGATCACAGCATCAATACCCTTTGCTGCATGCAGTTCATCGTTGTTGCGGTACTTTGTAATTGTAGCGCCTGTTTTTTCTTTGATGAACTTTTCAGCTTCGTCGCGACGCCTGTTCCAGATATCTGAAACTGCAACAAATTCGAAATTGAGTTCCTTTGCATGGTTCATGAAAGATGGTACCAGTGAACTTTTGAAACGGCTGCTGAATCCGATGATTCCAACCTGTACCCGGTCATTTGCACCCAGGATCCTGCTGTAACTTCTTGCACTGAGTCCCATCGCAGAAAATGTAAATGCCCCGGTGGCGAGCGACGCTTTTTTTATAAAATCGCGTCTTGAATTGAGATGATTCTTTTTCATATAGCTTATTTGTGCCAGTTATTATTTGCAATCATTTATAATCCAATCGAAATCAACGAATAATCAACTCAGTTTCCATATATGCACACAGCGATTTTTATCGTGAATTTTCACGATAAACTGTCGTATATTAAACTGTGGATTTTGTTTAAATTTTTAAAACGCCGCTGGTGATCCTGTCTGGATTCACAACTAACGATTTGCGCAACTTTAAACGGAAAGAGTTGTTTTTCGGGCTTTGTCAGATAAATGTAGGGACTCTGCATTTCAGTCGGAAGATTATCACTGAAAAAAACTACGCAATCGATACCAGAAACGGCTTTAGGAATTTGACCGGACCGGTTAATGATTAAAAAAGATCGATTGTGTTTAAGCCAATTACTATTAAAGATATTGCCCAGGCGCTGAAAGTTTCCACTTCAACGGTTTCCAGATCATTGAGCGACAGTTATGAGATCAATACGGCTACCAAACTTCGGGTTCTCGAATACGCGAAAGAACATAAGTACAAACGTAATCCGATTGCATTAAGCCTGAAACAACGCCGCAGTTATTCGATAGGAGTGAGTGTATGCGAAGTTGCAAATAGTTTTTTCTCGCAGGCGATTGACGGAATAGAATCAGTTGCCTATCGTGCAGGTTATCATGTTATCATTTCTCAAAGTCATGATTCGTATGAACGGGAGACGATCAATCTTGAACACCTGGCGAACAGGTCAGTAGATGGTTTACTTGTTTCTATGTCTGCGGAGACAAAAGATTTTTCGCATATTCAGAAATTGAGTGAGCAGGGTTTGCCGATCGTTTTGTTTGATCGGGTGATTGAAGGTATGGATACGCATAAGGTGACTTCAAATAACCGGGAAGGTGCGCGTGGTGCGATCCAGGGTTTGATTGATAATGGTTATACACGCATCGCGCATATTGCAAATGCAGAACATCTTTCAATTACAAAAGAGAGAATGGATGGGTATACGCTTGCGCTGCAACAGAACGGTTTGTTATTTGACGAAACGTTGATCCGGTATTGTGAGCATGGTGGAAGTGACCAGGGCGAAGTGGAACGGGCAGTGGCGTCGATACTTGAAATGCAGGAAAAAGCCGATGCAATTTTTGTGGCGAGCGACAGGCTGAGCATTGGTTGTTTAACAGCTTTGAAAAAATATGCTGACCGGTCTGACCATCCGAAGATTTGTGGATTTTCAAATTCAGATATACTCGATACACTTCTTCCGGATTTTATGCGGGTGCGGCAGCCTGCATTTGAGATGGG
>JBEVNF010000076.1:0-5099 GCA_040508255.1 Flavitalea sp. | reverse complement strand
TTTTGAGGGCAGTCTATATCATTCTACTTTCGCACAAACCTTATCAACGCACTACTATTCTCATTCGCATACAATCTTGCTTCATATCTTTTATCTCCCACTATTGCCACCATAAATGATGTATTCGGCGGAATCGATCCAAGATTCTCAGCAACCATCACCAGTTCATTATCATCACCAAGATCACTTCCTTTCAAGAACACTGTATACGGTTGCTCTGTTAACCTGATATGTTCAAAGATCAGCTTACCATTCAGGAACAATGCAATCGAATCACCATCAACCTGCGCATTATCATAAAATCTCAACTCAATTTTCTCAGCAGTGATCGGTATAACAGTTTGCAGCTTATTGTTTCTTGAAGCAAACTTTTCTGCATTGCTTTGTACGCCAGGTGCTGCGGGTGTCGAAATAGTTGCTGGTGTCTTCACTTCAGGTTTGCCACTTTCTTTTACAATACCCGGTGATTTAGTTGAAGGTTTCAGATCAACAGGTGTTTCAACCGGTCCAAACTTTGGTAGAGGAGGTGCAGGTGCTGCTTCAAATCCTTTTGGTATCACAGGCGGGGCAAATGCGATCTTTGCAACACTGTCGATTATTTCCGGATGGTTCGCACCTACAAAATAATTTTCGAGGACAAAATCCCATTCGTCTGCGAAAGTTGAATTTGCAACCTTTTGCATATTGACGGGGCCGGTTTCTTTTTCCTTATCGTTTTTATCAGTCGACTTTCCTTCAAGCAGCATTTTGTCTTCCCCCGGACAGTTGAAATCGACAATAGATAAATAAGGGTCCTTCCAGTTACCAATCAGCGGACCATTGCCTTTCGATTCAATCAGCACATCATCCCACCAGATTACATCATTTGTTTTCGGGTCGAAATATCCTTTGATTGAATATCTTCTGAAGTTGTTCTTTGAGAGATAATAGTAGGAGGTGCCAAATAAGGTATCACCTTTTTTTATTAGTTTAAGTTCAGTTTTATAGGCGCCTATTTTGCCTTTCCAGGCGCCGGTGATTGTTTGGCCAAACGACTGGCACGAGATAAACAGGATAAAGGCGAATAAGTATAGCTTCAATGGAATAATATTTAGCGCTACAATTGACAGATCGTCTGCTGATTGCTGGCACTTAACGAAATACGAGCCGATATATTTCACAGGTTTTTCCTTTTAACATCTGATTAAATAACCAGGGATCAATACATCACCACATATCAGAAAAATTGCGGAAATTGGGGATATGGAACCAGATACATTATTACTGATCGGTGGGCTTAGGAAAGCTGCCGCCAATCTCAAGAATGGCGCGTTTTACGCATGGGGTCATCATGGTGCCTGCAATTGTGGTCACCTGCTGCAGGTAGTTACAAAACTCAGTAAAGAAGACATTCTGACTTATGCTCACACCGGACAAGGTGAGTGGACCGAGATAGTTGAGGAGTCGTGTAGCGTGACTGGTATTCCATTGGGTATGCTTATTACTGAACTTCGCAACCTTGGTCTTACCAATACAGACATACACAACCTCGAATATCTTGAAGACCGGAAGGTGCTCGAAAATCTTCCCGGTGGTTTCAGATGGCTTAAACGCAATCAGCGAGATGATGTAGTGATTTACTTTGAAACCTTTGCAAATATGCTTGAAGAAAAGCTGATCAATTCAATCAATATTCAAATCCCGGAACAAATACCCGCACTTGACGAACATACTCTTTAAGTACCAGGACCTTTTTCATCCTGTTGTTGATTTTGAACCGGGAACAGATAAACTCTATCCTTTTGATTTTACTGCATCCAACAATGAGATAGATTCAGTTATCGTGAGCGATACCAGCCTGTTCAGTAAATATGTTGATGAAAAACTTTTGGCTGATCATGCCCGCTATGGGATAGGTGGTTATGATGAACATCGCACGGTTTACAGCCGCAGCGTGGTTTTTGACGGCAATGGTGAAGAGCCCAGGCGGTTACATCTTGGAACTGACATCTGGGGTCCCGCAGGCACACCTGTTTATGCGCCGCTTGGTGGTATGGTGCATAGCTTTGGCTACAATGGTGCATTCGGGGATTATGGCGCGACACTCATCTTACTACATCAGCTCGATGGTCTTCCATTTTACACGCTGTATGGACATATTTCAATGGAAGACATTAATCATCTTTCACAGGGTGAGTATATGACGCGTGGTGAAACTATTGCTCATTTTGGTGAGCCACATGAAAATGGAAGCTGGCCACCGCATCTTCATTTTCAGCTGATACTGGATATGGGTTTATACAGCGGAGATTATCCGGGAGTATGTAAATTCTCAGAGAAAGTTAAGTGGCTGGAGAATTCTCCTGACCCGGATATCATCCTGCAAATGAATCAATACATCTGATTGATAATATCAAAGTAAAGAAGTAACCATCTGCTCCCATTCATCTTCGGTTGTTACGGAAGGCACCGGCTTGCCTGCCTGGCGATACCAATATGCAGCATTGCCCGGATCTCCCTCTACACGATGCAGATACGCATGAACCCATGATCCATCAGATGAATGAATGTCCTGTGCAATATCATGAGCACGATCCCAGTCATTTTTTCCGGCGAACCAAAGAGATTTCAGCACGGGGGTCAATGTATCTGGAGGCATTCTTGAATTGAGTGTAGCCTTGAATTCTGCAATGTTCATAGTTATCTGTTTTGCTTGTCGTTAATGTTGAAAGGTTTGCAGTAGTGAATACAGCAATTTCCTGTTTGATTCAAAATGTTTGCTTGTAAAAAGCTCGTCCATTGATTGAACAAATTCGGCGTCAACAAGTTCATCAGCTCCATTTTCTGTCATTGATTGCACAAGATCGGGTGTGGCTTCCATATGAAATTGCAGTCCAATTACGTTTTTGCGGTATCTGAATCCCTGGTTTCTGCAGGCCTCTGTTGTGAACAGAAGTTCTGTGTCTGCCGGAAGATCAAATGTGTCGCCATGCCAGTGAAAAGGTATTAATGTATCCGGCCAGTCAGCAGGCAATCCATTGTCAGGTGAACGAACAACCTTCACGGGCCACCATCCGATCTCTTTTTTGTTATTGGGATATACATCAGCTCCAAGCACATTTGCAAGCAATTGTGCACCGAGGCAAATACCGATCACCTGTTTTCCGGTGCTCAGGGCAGCGCTGATACAATGCTTTTCAGCATTGAGCCAGGGATGAATTGCTTCATCATTTGCGCCCATTGGTCCTCCCATTATGATGAGCCTGTCATAATCTGCCGGTAAAGGATATTCTCCGTTTTCAAACACTTTGGTGAAAGTGATTGTATCTCCATTGGCTGTTGCCCATTCAAGCAATAACCCGGGATGTTCAAAATGAACGTGCTGTATAAAATGAGTTCTCATCTGATGTTCAGCCTCACGATGGCCTATCTGAATTTTAGTTACTTTTACCGGTATTGAAATGGCAAATCCAAATTTAAATAACGACAAACATATACTTTCCAATTCCGATAAGGAATTCGAAAATAATATCAGGCCGCAGGAAATCCGGGATTTCTCGGGGCAGGGGCAGATCATTGAAAACCTGAAGATTTTTATCAAAGCGGCAAAGATCAGGGGAGAAGCACTTGATCATATTCTTTTTCATGGTCCCCCGGGTCTTGGTAAAACAACATTGTCAAGGATTGTGGCGAATGAGCTTGGTGTGAGCATCAAGGAAACATCCGGACCTGTTATTGAAAAGCCGGGTGATCTTGCAGGATTACTTACCAATCTTGAAAAACATGATGTCCTCTTTATCGATGAGATCCATCGTTTGAGTACAGTGGTTGAAGAATACCTGTATGCCGCTATGGAAGATTTCAGACTTGATATTATGATCGATAGTGGTCCAAGTGCAAGAAGTATACAGATCAATCTTGAACCATTTACATTGGTGGGTGCAACTACAAGAAGTGGTTTGCTTACAGCACCGTTGCTGTCACGTTTTGGTATCAAGTCGAGACTTGAATATTATGACGCTCAAACTTTGCAGGGTATTATTCTCCGTTCATCGGGTATTTTGAATACAAAGATCACATCCGATGCATCGGGTGAGATTTCAAGGAGAAGCCGTGGCACTCCGCGTATAGCGAACGGTTTGTTGAGAAGGGTTCGTGATTTTGCACAGGTTCTGGGTAATGGTGTAATTGATATTGGCATCACTGAGCATGCGTTGAAAGCTTTGAATGTTGATGCACATGGTCTTGATGAAATGGATAATAAGATTCTTTCGACTATCATTGAAAAATTCAAAGGTGGTCCGGTAGGTATCACTACTATTGCAACAGCAGTAGGAGAGGAAACAGGAACGCTTGAAGAGGTTTATGAACCTTTCTTAATTCAGGAAGGCTTTATTATGAGAACCCCGAGAGGCAGAGAGGTTACGCCGAAAGCTTATGAGCATTTGGGGAAAACAAGACCAGGAGGACCGCAGATGTTGTTTTAAACCAGAAATCCTATGCCGCGGCACAGGATTTCTGATTGATGTGGGTGTTTCAGTCACCGCTGCCCCTCCTTCGCAGGAGGGATAAATTATTGGGCAACCGGAACAACCAGCCTGAATCCATTTCCGTGAATATTCACAATCTCTATTGAAGAATCATCCTTCAGATATTTTCTCAGTTTAGCGATATAAACATCCATACTTCTTCCATTGAAATAAGTATCACTGCCCCAGATTTTCTTAAGCGCCTGTTCACGGGGAAGCAGATCATTCAGATGTTCTGCCAGCATTTTCAGCAATTCGTTCTCTTTTGGAGATAGCGTTTGTGTTTTGCCGCCGTGACTTAATTCACGAAGCTTTGGATTGAAATGGCAGCTCGCAAGATCATACTCTTTATTTTCCAGCTCACGGTTACCTTCTTCATTTCTTTTCAGAATTGCCTTGATCTTAAGAAGCAAGACTTCACTGTCAAAAGGCTTGGTGATATAATCATCAGCACCAAGTTTATAACCCTGGATGATATCTTCTTTCATAGTTTTTGCACTAAGGAAGAACAATGGAATATCCGGATCAACATCGCGGATTTCTTCCGCCATCGTAAATCCATCCATATGTGGCATCATGATATCAAGCAGG
>JBEVNF010000070.1:0-3053 GCA_040508255.1 Flavitalea sp. | reverse complement strand
ATTTACAAAAGAAACATACGGCAAAGAACTCAATTATGTTGAGCGCTGATCATTGACTATATCAATCAAAAAAATAGCGCAATTTCGCAGTATGAAGTTCCTGGTCATACGTTTTAGCTCCATTGGTGATATCGTACTTACAACGCCAGTTGTAAGATGTCTGAAGAAACAGGTTCCTGATGCAGAGGTGCATTATCTCACAAAGAAGAGCTATGCCGGTGTTGTTGAGCACAATCCCTATTTAGATAAGGTTCATACTTTAAACGAAGATTTTGAAGCGATGCTTAATGATCTTCGTGCTGAAAATTTTGACCAGGTGATAGATCTTCACAACAACATCCGTTCACTGAAAGTTAAACGTGCGCTCGGCGTTCCTTCCCACTCATTCAAAAAGCTCAATATTGAAAAATGGATCTTCACCACGTTCAAGGTGAATGTGATGCCTGATAAACATATTGTTGACAGGTATCTTGATGCAACACTTGCGTTCGAGGTGAAGAATGATGAGGCGGGACTGGATTACTTTATTCCTGAGAAAGATCGTGTACAGGAGACTGATATACCCACAAGTCATCTTGCAGGCTATATCGGGATAGTAATTGGCGCAACCTATAACACAAAAAAACTGCCTGTGGAAAAATTACAGGAGTTATGCAAAATGATCGATCATCCGATTATCCTGCTAGGCGGTAAAGAAGACCGTGCAATTGGTGAGGACGTTTGTAATGTTGACAGGCACAAAATCTATAACGCATGCGGTAAGTTTAACCTTAATGAATCTGCAGATCTTGTGCGAAGAAGTAAACTGATCATCAGTAACGATACTGGTTTGATGCACATCGCAGCAGCATTAAAGAAACCAATTATTTCCATATGGGGTAACACAGTTCCTTCGTTTGGAATGTATCCTTACTATGGCAAAAGGTTCAGTGATAAATCCGGCAATGGACGTAAGCCATTTGATGTGGTTGAGGTAAAAGGTTTGTATTGCAGACCATGTTCAAAGATCGGTTACCAGAAATGTCCGCACGGCCACTTTAAATGCATGAAAAAGATCGATATCCCAAAACTTACTTTACTTGTAAACGAAAGGCTGAAACGATAAGTTCGCCCCAGCCTTGCTGTATATAGTTTTTTCAATGCCGTTATTGTGGTGTTCCGTTTTTATACCATTTACGGGCAAGGTAATTATAGGGTTTGAACAGATGATGGGCAAACGCATTCTCCCTGCTGTCCGGGAAGAGTTTGAGATAATCCTCGTCGGCCATCAGGATCACTGGTGTACCTGCCCTCACATAATTTATTCCTTTTGAATACTCCGGTTCTTTCAGTTGGGGAACAATTGATTTTGCCTGTTTGTAAACTAATTTTCCGAAATATTTTGTGTACCTCTTTTGGGCCTTCCGGGTGGCACGGTCAACTTTGTTGTATATCGTAGTGCCTGCGATCTTTACAAGAAACTTTTTTTTTTTTAAAGCTGCCTTTGCATCGCGGAAAGGATTTGTTTCGTTAAAATCTGTAAGTGTTTGCACAGTGAATGGAGTTTCTGGGACCCAATCTGCAGAGTTGTTCACAGTGAACTGCCAGCCACCACGATTGATAAAATCGAAATCATAGGCATAGTATAGATTGCCTGGTTTTGGAGCTGCACTGCAATATGTTTTGAATTTTACATCGCCGGGAATTTTATTTTCTTTTTGCTGGTATTCCAGATAGGAACGAACCAGAAAGGTTATAGCTGCACCCTGGCTGTGTCCAGACAAGATAAATTCTTTTGTGCCTGACTCTTTGTATTGAATGTTGATCTGGTTAATCATATCAGGACCAAGGTATCCCAGCGCAACCAACCAACCTATGTGTACCATTGCTGCTTTATTCTCTGCGAGCCGGTACTGAAATACTGTCGTATCATCCAGGTTCAACGTTCCGGTTGCAGGTACCATTGCAGAATAAAAATTTCCCATCCAGCTTGGAAGCACATTAATAGTTCCTCTTGAGTCAATCACACCTACATTGTCATCTCGACGATAATATGTCCATCGGTACATAAAACCTTTTTCTACCGATCTGTACACGAGGTTGTAGCGGTCTTTTTTGGTAAGTCTTTCGGTTGAATCAGGAATCGATGAACTATGAAATGCCAGAGAAAGTACATCAAGGTATTCATCGATATCAAAACCTGGTTTCAGTTTTTCCTGGCTGAATGATAAAGCGGGGATCAACAATAATGCAAAAAGAAAGCGCATGTGATATTTTTTCGAAAATACCACATACGCTTCGATTTGATGAAAAATCTTTATGCTAATGACTAATCATAAATTGCTTTGTTACCGATTTTGTTGTGCCCACGAGTCTGACATAATATGGACCTGATGGCAATGTTGGCAGAGTAAAGCTCACCCTGTTCCCGGTTCGTTCAGCTAAATTCTCTCTGTACACCTCATCGCCCACGCTGTTGAATACCTGCAGGTTTCTATAATTGTTTGTGATAGTCATGTTCAATACATTGTCGCGGATCACTGTAGGAGCAACTCTGTCTTCAGATTTTGCGAGCCCATTTTTAACTTCGATTGGTTTAGTATAGAAGGTCGCTCCGTTTGTTCCCAGGACTTTTAGACGATAAAATGTTGATGGCTTTACAGCTGTTACGTGATTGAAAATGTATTCACTTTTGTTATCCGCGTTTACAATGCCGGCACGTTGATAATCTTTATTATCATAGCTGTATTCAACTTCAAATTGCTTCGTATTATCTTCCATCACTGTTGTCCATGTAATTGCGTTGTTCCCGTTTTCAGCTATTCCGGACACACCTGAAATTTTCGCAGTCGAGTTATAATCAGTGTTTGATGTCATTGAAAGATTATTCCTGGTAACTGCAGCATTTGTAAGCGGGCCGCCCTGCGCATTGGCCGCAAGGGCTGAAATGAGTATCATGATTGTTACAAGCGTAAGCACCAGGAAGAGTCGATTAATTTCTATGTTCTGTTTCATAATTCAGAGTATTTAGTAGAACAGTGAAGGATCGGTTACATATGAGCTGCTTCAAGTGC
>JBEVNF010000062.1:0-3174 GCA_040508255.1 Flavitalea sp. | reverse complement strand
TTTTGAGTATGCACTTCGACCACAGGCTCACATTCTGCAACAGGTTCCAGCGCTGTTTCGCTAATTCCGAACTGAGTGTGGAGCAATTGAACCAACTCTCAACAAATGGATGCGAAGAATGACGCTTGTCCATGTTATCAGATGAGCTTCCGAAGCGTACGGCATATATTTTTTACCTCTTCATGTACACCACAACAAACAAAATCATTAACGATAAAAATTAGCAAGATGAAATTTTTGAAAACACAGTACGAAGGAGAGGAATTCCAGATAGCATATTCAGATTATGGTTCAGGCCGACCGGTGGTTTTGTTGCATGGATGGCCACTGAGCAGGGAAATGTGGGAATACCAGATCAACGATCTTGTAGAAGCTGGTTATCGCGTGATCAAGTATGATCGTCGCGGATTCGGTAAATCTTCCAAACCATGGAACGGTTATGATTATGATACCCTTGCAGAGGATCTGAAGCTTGTGCTTGAAGAGCTCGACCTGAAAGATGCAACGCTTGTTGGTTTTTCAATGGGTGGGGGAGAAGTGGTAAGATATCTCAGCAAATATGGTTCATCCCGTGTGAGTCAGATCGCGCTGATCAGTGCGGTAACTCCATTCCTCCTGAAAACAAAAGATAACCCGGATGGTGTAGATGCATCTGTTTTTGAAGATATGATGGACCAGATGAAGGATGACCGCATTGGCTTCCTTGATGGCTTTGGAAAGAAATTCTTTGGTGTAAGTATGATCTCTCATCCTGTAAGCGCACCGCTTCTGGATTATTACAGAATGCTTGGCTCGCTGGCCACTGCCAGGTCAACCCAGCAATGTGCGGTGGCGTTTTCACAGACCGATTTCCGCGGAGATCTGAAAAAAATAAATGTGCCTACGCTCATTATTCATGGTGATGCGGATAAAACCGTTCCTATCGAATCTTCCGGCAACAAGACGGCAGAACTGTTACCTGACGCATCGTATGTGGTATACGAAGATGCGCCTCACGGACTATTCTATACCCACAAGGAGCGTCTTAATGCTGACCTGATCGAATTTCTTAATACAGGTGCGGTTCAGGCAGGTCTTGCCGTTACGCAGGATCATGGGACCGTGTAAAATTCAATCTGTCGCGTCAGCTCAGTGTAATCCAGGCATTTCAGACTGAAGATCTTTAATTATAAATCCCGCGAAAAGGTAATCAAAACCCTTATCGCGGGTTTTTTTATAAAAAATCAAATTGTGGTTTTTACGTTGGGCATAATATAGAAAATGAGTTAAAACCCTTTAGCATTGCGGGTTTCACGTTTTCGCTGATTGGTTTGGCATACCCAAATCGACCAATCATTGTGTTACAAGCAAAGTGCGACTACAGTATATTTGTGTAACAAAGCGGGAAGCAATAACCGCCGAGGACAAAAAAAGCAAGCTGTGTCGCTCAGCGCAACAAAATTTCTACCTTTTTTCATATGGCAAGCAATCGTTAGCGCCCTTTGTTTCTACAAGGGGCTTTTTTTATGCACATATCCGTTGCGTACAAAGTATTTCTCTCTCACTGATCTATATTTAGCCAATTACTTTTTTATATCAGCCACAGCTGCTTCACCGTAAAATTTTACCTTTTAATTGATTTCCTGTGGAGATCCCCTTTCAGGTACCCGCTCAATGATCTGATCAGGTTTTCCAAATTCAAACATTTTGTTTTAAAGATTTCTTTTAAACAAAATCTTCTCATTTGCATCTGCAGTATCTACTCAAAACAAAGTCCCCGCCTAAGCGAGGACCTTTTTGCTACCATCAGAATTCCGGCTAAACCGGCCGCACATTTTTATCTGTAATCCAAACCAAACCTTATTGCTTTACGAATTTGAAAGTATCCTGTGATTTATCTGCTGTGTTTGTAACGATCACCAGGTAGGTACCAGTTTTCAGTGTTGACACATTTGCAAGAGCGATGTTGTTGTAACCTGCTTCAAGATTTGTGTTAACTGAGCTGATCTTTACACCACCGATATTGAAAAGAGCGATCGTTGCGTTTGCAGATGCAGGGCTGTTGATCGAAACCGTTGCTGCTGAAGTAACCGGGTTTGGATAAACCTTAGCTTCGATCTTATTGCCGCCTGAAGTTGTCAGGGTAACTGTTTTAGAATATGTGAAAGTTCCGTCGATATCAACCTGTTTCAGGCGGTAGTAGTTTACTGCTTCCGGTGTTGCATCAAATGCTGAGTAATTTTTAGTTGTTGTGCTTGATTTTGCTGCAGCTACAGTTGTGATGGTGTTCCAGATCTTACCATCAGTGCTCTTTTCTACAAGGAACTTTTCGCTTTTTGCTTCCTGTGAAGTTGACCAGGTAATTTCAGCACCGTTGTTCTTTGTATGAGCGTTGAAGCTTGTAAGCACCACCGGCAGGATCAATGTATTCTGAGAAAAGCTGATGTTTCCGATTGCGATCGCCTGGGCAGCAGGATTTGCTTGTGCACCGGTTGCGTTCCTGTAACGGATAGTCATTGTTGTGATTGAAGTGCTACCAAAGTTTACCGTAACAGTTGCATTCTGATCAGTTGTAGTAGAAGGTGAGTTACTGCCAACACCACTTGTTGTATTCGCCCTCGCGATGTTGCCTGAAATAAGAACCGAGTCACGTGAAGCAAGCTGAGAAGTACCATTATGTTTGCTAAGTGATGGAGTTACTGAGACCACACCGTTTGAACCGGTAACCAGTACCTCATCGAAATATGTTGTGCTTGTTGAGTTTACTTTATCAATATCAGCGATGTTGAAAGTAACATTGTTTACCGCTGAGCTGAAATCGATCTTTACATCAACATAACTTGTGTTAGCGTTAAGATCCATCGCCAGTGCAAGGTTTGCAACGTTTGAGCCAAGTTGTGTTGTAAAAGGGTTACCTGCAGAACTCACCATCGGTGAAGAAAATGCAGTAACTGAAGACATTGCTGTTGACTCATTGCTTGTTAGCGCAACAGTTGCAGTTACACCAGAAGCACCGATAGATGTTGTTGTTCTTGTTGCAGAACTTCCCGCTGTCCATGCTGGTGAAAAGTTTGTACCCCAGTTCATAGTGTAAGTCTGCGCGGTAAGAACATTTGTGCAAAGGATCAGGATGAAAGTTGCGAGGTAGTTAAATTTCGTTTTCATTTTGGTTTGGATTTACAGTTTGTTTAGAGT
>JBEVNF010000050.1:0-3977 GCA_040508255.1 Flavitalea sp. | reverse complement strand
AGCGGCTTCCAGAAAACGATCAGCGATAAGGTTTTCAGCTTCTGGGGACATATACGTGTACACAATTACGAGATGACCGGTATGTCGATGGCGGAAGAGATCCCTGTCGTGAGAAATGATTCTGTTACTGATCTGCTTAAGAGATATCCTTCCATTAAAAACATACAGGCTTTCGCCACAAAAAATGCCATTATCAAAACCTCTGAATCGATTGAAGTGGTTTTGTTTAAAGGGGTTGAAAAAGATTATGATTTCAATAACTTAAAAGGCTTTCTTCAACCGGGTGGAAGATGGATTGATTTCAGTGATTCATCTTATTCGAAAGAGATCAATATCTCCGTTTACACTGCAGACCAACTTGGAGTTAAAGTAAACGATCAGCTGATCATTTACTTTATGCAGGATAACGGTGAAGCACCACGTACCCGCAAACTCAAGGTGGCCGGGCTTTACAAAACGGGAATCGAGGAATATGATAAGCTGGTTGCTATTGGAGATATGCGTCTCATACAAAGATTGAATGACTGGGATTCAGATCAGATCGGTGGTTATGAGATGTTCCTCAGGAACTATGATGATATGGATGAAGTGAGTGAATCCATCACAGCAGATCTTCCGATCGGTATGAAAAGCAGCACGATCAGGGAATTGTATCCAAGCATTTTTGACTGGCTCTCGATGCAGAATTATACGATCATCATTGTACTTGCAATCATGGTTGCCATTGCGATCCTTAACCTGGTAACATGTCTGCTGATCCTGGTGCTTGAAAGAACCAGGATGGTCGGGATTTTGAAAGCGGTTGGCGGCGAGAACTTCACCATACAAAAGGTTTTTCTGTACCAGGGTGCGATCATTACTGTTTCAGGATTGTTTTTTGGTAATCTTCTTGGTTTATTGGTTTGCTGGCTGCAGATGAAGTTTGGATTGATCAAGCTTCCGGAGGATGCCTATTATATGTCAGAAGCCGCTGTAAACATCGTATGGTGGCAGGTTGGCGCGGTTAATATTGCTACGTTCATTATTTGCTTCCTGGTGCTGTTGATCCCTACCGTGATCATCCGGAGGATCCAGCCCGTGAGAGCGATTCAGTTCAGATAAAACAGAATTGGGGTATTGAGGACTTAAAAACCCAATTTCAAAAAACAAAGATTCTGTTTAAACGAAATCTTTGAAACAAATTCTTTGTTTTTCAATTTCTCAAAAACCAACACATATAATCACAAAGTCAATTGCGATAACAATATACCCGTCGCTACCGCAGCATTCAGCGACTCTGCCTTGCCCACCCTTGGGATCATGATCTTATTGGTTGCAAGCTGCATCATTTCCTCACTGATACCACGCGATTCATTCCCGATTACAAGAATTCCGTTCCGAGGCTTTGTGCCGGTAAATGGTTTGCCTTCGAGGGCTGCGGCATACACGGGCACGCTATACTTTTGCGCGTATTCCAAGAGATCCGTATAGATCAACTCCACGCGCATTATACTTGCCATGGTCGATTGAACCACCTTGGGTGAGAAGCAATCCGCAGAACCGGGATTGCACACGATCTTACGCAAGCCGAACCAATCCGCACATCGAATGATCGTTCCGAGGTTGCCGGGATCCTGGATGTTATCGAGCATTAGGACAAGCGACTTGTCTGCATCAACGGAATTATTAAATACGGGTTTCCTGAAAATGGCAAGTACCTCGTTGGGAGTGGTGAGAAAAGAAATTCGTTCGAGTTCAAAGGTAGTTACTTCTGAAAGAGCGCCTTCAGGCAACCTACCGGCGAGAGCCTGGTTGGCTGAGATCCAGGCAGGGAGCGCATATACAGCCACCGGCGAAACACCCGGCTCACCCAACAATTCGTTAATTATCTTCGGACCTTCTGCAACAAACACGCCTTCTTCATCCCTGACTTTTTTCTGGCTCAAACTTTGGATATATTTGACCTGCGATTTAACCACCATCGTGCTTTGTTTACAGTTATATGTTATTTCCGCAGCAAGTTAGCTTTTTTAATTTTTCCCGTTACGCGTTTACCATTGTGCTGGTTTTGCTGATGGCTGCCTCCTGTACACTTCCGAAGAAATATCAGAAAAACAAACCGTTTGTATACAGAACCGAGATCAAGATCAATGGTGATGTAAAGGGCAGCGAAAAAATAGCACTCAAATCAGGTCTCGAAAATCAACTCGCCGATAGCCTCAAGGTTCGCACGATTGTGTCTCTCGGGTTTCCAAGACTTTTGTACAACAAACTGGAACGTCCCCCGCTTTTTGACTCGGCAAACGTATCGCGGTCAAAAACATTTATGACTGCGCTATTGAACTCGCAGGGCTATTTTGGCCCTTCTATCACAGATACATTTTTTGTTGACACCATACGCGATCAGCAAAGAGTACGTGTTGAGTTCACTGTTAATCCCGGTAAACAACTCAGGTTTGATTCGATAGGATTTGAACTCAGCAACCCTGAATTTCAAAAACTCGCGCTTGAGTACAGATCGGGATCATTACTGAAGAAAGGTAATCCCTACTCTATCGGCATACTTTCATCTGAACTTGACAGGTTATTGCTCATCTATCGCAACCATGGATACTATAAGATCGTGAAGGAGGATTTTGTCATTGAACGCGATACGGTACTCGCTGCATTGATCGATCCGTCTCTTGATCCTTTCGAACAGTTTCAGTTGCTTGAAGAGCTGAAAAAGAAAAGGGAGAATCCAACGATCAATGTGGTAGTGAAGCAGGCAAGATTAAAGGATACAACACATCATGACAAATATTATATCGGTGATGTAACAGTGTTCCCTGATATGACCGCGGAAGATGAATTTGCCGATGTTGAAAGGATAAGGGATAGTCTGAACGGCATTTACTTTTCATATCACACAAAGAAATTCAAACTACCTTATCTCAACCGCAACGTTACGCTGAGACCAGGATCATTGTATAAGATCAATGATTACTATTCAACACTGAATAACTTTAACCAGTCGGGCGCCTGGGGACAGGTTGATATTCCATTTTTTGAAAGAAGAGATTCGGTGCCTTTGCTGGATGCAGCGGTAAGATTATATCCTGCAAAGAAAAAAAGCATCAATGTTGATTTTGAATCGAGCCGTAATGCGGGTGATTATCTTACCACGGGACAACTTTTTGGTATTGCAACAAACTTTGGTCTCACAAACAGGAACGCTTTTCGTGAAGCCGTAAGAAGCACAACCAACCTTCGTTTTGGTATTGAGCTTGGTAAAAATCTGATCCAGACCTTGCAGGGTGGCATCTCACAGAACATCTACTTCCCAAGATTTCTGCTGCCATTTAAGATCAAAAACGAGAACAAACTTACTTCACCAAGAACAGCGATCAATCTTGGTGCAACCTATACTGACAGAAAGGATTTCTTCAATGTAAGATCGGCAAATGCAAGCTGGGGTTATGACTGGATCGCAAATAAAAAGCATAGCTGGAGATATATTCCATTCAATATTGAATACACCGATATCCAGAAATCACAGTTATTTCTTGATCTTGAAAAAGAGATTCCTTCGCTGGCAATTGCATTCAACAATGGCCTGATCATAAGCCAGGTGCTGGGATATACCTATGCGCATGGATCAACAACAAGACGTGGATTGTTCAAGGCACAGGTGGAGGAAAGTGGTGCCATCTTTGGATTGATAGACAGACTTGAACGTGGAGATCTGAGAAGATTTATCAAAGGAGATATTGAGTACAAATATCTTGTTGACCAGCCAAAATCAACCTGGGCATTCCGCATCTTTGGTGGATATGGTTATGCTTATGGAAACACGGGCAACCAGCGTGAAGAATCATTGCCATTCTTTAAGGCCTATTTCAGCGGTGGACCTTATAGTATGCGTGCCTGGCAGGTAAGACAACTTGGGCTTGGAAGTAATGGTTTTTATGATACCGTGAATGCGGCAATAGGTATTGATCGCTTTGGTGATATCAAAC
>JBEVNF010000045.1:0-4865 GCA_040508255.1 Flavitalea sp. | reverse complement strand
ATAATCGATTTGTTTAGGCGGTTTTACACCTTACTAATTTAATTACTTTACAAATATGCTGTAATTCAGTGTGGCAGAAAAAAAGTCACGCGGACGGCGTGACTCTTCATAATTTCTTAATATCCCTGAAATTAACCTTTTTTGTTTTTCAGCGTTGGTTTTGGCGCTTTTTTCGTTTCCGGGGTACCATCAGCTTTCAGGGTTGAAGCGATCTTAGCAGCCTCGTACACATTGATCACACCACCAGTGCGGCTGAGTTCAGTCAGGCTCACCATTTCATCGGTCCCTGGCTTTCTAACCTTTGCCGGAACAGGAGAAGCGCTCTTTTCGAGACAATATTTCACCTGTTGTGGGGTCAGGTAAGGGAAATATTCAAGCAGGAAAGCCGCAGCACCTGCAACAACCGGGGAAGCCATACTTGTTCCCTGGGCATTTCCGTAAGTTGTGCCGCCCGGAATTGTTGAATAAATCTTTACACCCGGAGCAAATACATCTACCTGGTCCTTGCCAAAGTTCGAGAAAGAGGCTGTAAGACCACCTGCTTTTTCATCTCCGCTGGCACCAACGGTGATCCAGTTTGAAGCTTTTACTTTCGTTCCAAGTGCAATATTGTTAGGGAAGTTATCAGCGCTGTCGATATTCTTTGAATCATTACCTGCAGCATGTATCAATAAAACTCCTTTGCTGTCGGCATACTTTACTGCTTCGTCGATCCATTTCTTTTCAGGGGAAAAGTCTTTTCCAAAACTCATGTTGATGATCCTTGCACCATTGTCAACCGCATAGCGGATGCCCAGGGCAATATCTTTATCATGCTCATCACCATCAGGTACCGCACGGATCATCATGATCTTGACATTGTCTGCGATACCATCCATTCCCTTATTGTTGTTTCTTGAAGCTGCAATAATACCAGATACGTGTGTACCGTGAAATGGGGTAGTGGCCATTACATCAGGATTACCATAGTATTTATCGTTGATGTCATCTTCGTTATCACCCGTCACTTCTCCACGATAATTTTTAGGAGCTGTAGTTTTAGCAGTTGCCTTTGAATCCTGTTTTGCCTGCTCGCCATTGATGAATTCGCGGAAGCCATCGATGAACTCGACATTGCTTACATCCATCATCTGGTTAGCCCTGAAAAGGTATAGCAGCGCAGCTTTTGCACTTTTTGCGCTCTGTTCAGCTGATTCAAATTTTTCAAGATCAGTACCTGTAAAAGTATCTTTCTTTAAAGCGATACGCAGAACGCTATCGTTTTTTTCTGCACTTTTCAATACGCGGTTGAGTAATACAACATCCACCACCTCTTCCTGTGAATCACCTTCCATTCTTGATCTGGCTTTCAACCAGATCTTGTATTCTTCACGCTCATCACCTTTCAGTGATGCAGTATCAACTTCTTTATCACCGAACTTCTGTTTCAGTTTGTAGTAAACTCTGGCACCTTCATAAGTATCCTTGGTTACATTTCTCCCGTCTTTATTCCCAAGAAAGTTCCATCCATGCACATCATCTACATAACCGTTGCCGTCATCATCGATTCCGTTGCCGGGAATTTCTTTTGGATTCACCCAGAGCACTTCCTTAAGATCTTCGTGAAGTGTATCAATACCGGAATCAATTACCGCAACAACTACGGTCTTGCTTTTGAGATTTTTTGATTTGATGAATTCGTAGGCTTTGTTAATGCTGATACCACTGTATCCTTCAGAAGCTTTATCAAGCAGATGCCATCCTTTCGGTACCTCACCACCTCTCGGGTTCCTGTCCTGCTGGGCTTGTACAGAAGTTGCAGTAAGCGCAAGCATACAGGCAGCGAAAGTTAATTTAACCATTTTACTCATGTGTGATTGTTTATGACTTTCAATGTTAGATGTATAACAACGATAATTCGTTGTTCAGAGCCTTCCAAAATAGGCAATTTTGGAAATTATTAACGAACACACGCAATTTATCAAAAATGAAGCCACTCACATATTAAATACATGAGTGGCTTTACTTATAATTACTAATACTATTTCTGTACCACGGTCATTTCCACGCGTCTGTTGGCTTTCTGACCTGCTTTTGTTGCGTTGTCAGCCACCGGACGGGTTTGACCAAGGCCGGTTGCTCCAAGTCTCGCTGCGTCTATACCTTTGGATACCAGGTAGTTTTTAACTGCATTCGCACGTTTTTGTGACAACGCCAGGTTGGCTGCAGCGCTACCGGTATTATCCGTGTGACCATCGATCTGAACCTGCAGACTATTGTCCTTCGAAAGGATCGATACAACCTCATCAAGGCCCACAAAAGATTCTTTCGTAATAATATCGCTGCCTGATTTGAAGAAGATATTTTTAGCCGCAAAGTTGATCTTTTCGATCACTTCCTGTTTTACTTCAGGACAACCGTTGTTGGCAGCAGTTCCCTTTTCTGCCGGACACTTGTCGTGTTCATCATCAACACCATCACCATCAGTATCAGGAACAGGACAGCCATTGTATTTGGCAACACCTGCCACTTCAGGACATTTGTCGTTCTCATCGTTGATACCATCGCCATCTTTATCAGGCACAGGACAACCATTGTATTTTGCAACACCTGCCACTTCAGGACATTTATCAAGCTCATCATTGATACCATCACCATCTGTATCAGGGATCGGGCAACCATTGTATTTTGCAAGACCCGCAACCTGCGGACATTTATCTGCTTCGTCCGGAACACCATCTTTATCAGTATCCGTGGCGGGACAACCAAGATATTTTTCAAGTCCAGGTACATCAGGACATTTGTCTGATTTATCAGGAACACCATCCCCGTCCCTGTCTTTTGCAACAGGTTCAGGAAGTTTGTTCAGCCAGATGCCAAGTGATGCACCAATCACTTTGTTATTGGTTGTCGCATCGTATGAACGCTGATAAGCATTGGTGAGCCCCTGGCTATAGAACCCCGAAACGTATACACTGCCGATATCAATACCAGCGCGGAAATTATATCCAAGATCAACCGACTGTGCTTTGTCAACACCTTTGCCGGTTTCCATTCTTTTTTCTTCGTTCACAACCTTTACAGATCCTTCAAGATCGTAATCAGGTGAAGCGTTCAGGTTTCTTTTGAATGTGCGTGCTGATGTTGTTTGCTCGCCATTGTAGAAGAAAGAAACATAAGGACCAGCAGAAACGATGAAACCAGCTTTCTTGCTTAATTTAAAACGATAGGCAAGATTCAGGGGAACCTCAATATAACTGGTGAAGAAATTATTGCTGAAGTAAACTGAGTCAACAGCTTTATAAACCGTTGTATCATTTCTTTTGTAATACTTGTTTCCTTTTGTGCTGTACATAAAGCCAGGCTGAAAGAAAACAGTTTGTTGCTGATTCAGGGGAACTGAAAGCAGAAAGCCGAGATGAAATCCGCTTCTGTTCTGGAAGAACGGCTTTGCATCGGTATCCCAGCCCTGAACACTGGTTTTTTCAATAATTGAAGAGGATTGGGGACCGCCGATCAGGGCAATACGCACCTGTGACCAGGTATTAAATGATAATACAAGGGAAAGCAGCAGTAGGAGGCCGGTTTTTTTCATAGCTATATCTTCTCACGCCATACAACGCCCGGAAGGATGAAATATTGCAATTATTTTAACCCGGAAGCATTGAATTTCAGCGTGGCATCAGGGTAAATTCTTAGATGCCGCGCTTCCGGTGCTAAGGCAGAAACCTGATTCCCTGTGCAAGCGGCAATTGATCCGAATAATTTATGGTATTGGTCTGCCTGCGCATGTAATTTTTCCATGCATCGCTGCCTGATTCCCTTCCACCACCGGTTTCTTTTTCACCACCAAATGCGCCGCCAATTTCTGCACCCGAGGTTCCGATGTTTACGTTTGCAATCCCGCAGTCACTTCCGTTTGCAGACAGGAATAATTCTGCCTCTCTTAAATTAAGTGTCATGATAGAAGAAGACAATCCCTGCGGCACACCATTCTGAATGGTGATCGCTTCGCTGATGTCTTTATATTTTAAAAGATAGAGTATAGGTGCAAAGGTTTCATGTTGTACGATCTTTGAATCAATGGCAACTTCCGCAATACATGGTTTCACATAACAACCGCTATTGTATTGTGCACCTTCCGGTATACCACCTTCAACTATAAATTTGCCACCTTCGGCTTTACATTTTTCGATAGACTCAAGATATAGTTTCACGGCATCCTTATCGATCAATGGTCCTACGTGAATGTTCTCATCCAGCGGATCGCCTATCTTCAATTGCCCGTAAGCTGCAACCAGCTTATCTTTCACCTGGTCGTATACTGATTCGTGAATAATGAGTCTTCTTGTTGAAGTACAACGTTGTCCTGCAGTACCCACTGCACCAAACACTGCACCACGAACAGCAATATTAAGATCTGCATCTTTGGAAATAATGATTGCATTGTTGCCCCCCAGTTCAAGCAGTGCACGACCGAGTCTTGCACCAACTGCAGCACCAACTGCTTTACCCATGCGTGTTGAACCGGTTGCACTCACCAATGGAATTCTTGTATCGGCAGCGAGCCATTCGCCTGTTTCTCTCGATCCTGTTATCAGACAAGAAACACCTTCAGGCACATTGTTTTTTGCGAAAACTTCTGCAACGATCTGCTGGCATGCGATGCCGCATAGTGGTGTTTTTTCAGATGGCTTCCAGATGCAGACGTCACCACAGATCCAGGCCAGCATGCTGTTCCAGCTCCAGACAGCAACAGGGAAATTAAAAGCTGAGATAATGCCCGTGATGCCAAGCGGGTGCCATTGTTCATACATCCTGTGAAGCGGACGTTCGCTATGCATTGTAAGACCATGCAATTGTCTTGAAAGGCCAACTGCAAAATC
>JBEVNF010000219.1:0-4293 GCA_040508255.1 Flavitalea sp. | reverse complement strand
AAGAATTGTTACGATCTGTTTGCTTCAGCTTGCGATTATTTTTTCTGCGGAGGCACAGCGCCCCGGAAAGCCGGCGCTGACCCGGCAGGCACTTCAATTTGCTTTCAGACAGTCCGCGGACCAATACCGGTTTCTGCGCACCAAAACACCCGACAATCAGTTTCCCAGGAGTTACATGGAAAGTCTCGATCGTGAGATCACCAGCGGGAGCGATTGGTGGTGCAGCGGATTTTATCCCGGAACAAACCTGTTGTTATTTGAACTGACGAAAGATGATTCATTGAAACAGGAAGCACTGCGAAAACTTAAATTCCTTGAGAAAGAACAATTCAACAAGGGCACCCATGATCTTGGTTTCATGATGTACTGCAGCTTTGGAAATGCATACCGTTTGTTCAATGATACCAGTTATAAGACGGTACTGATCAATTCTGCAAATTCATTGATGACCAGATTCAACAAAACCACTCAAAGCATACAGTCATGGGAAAGCGGCAAATGGAAGTTTCCTGTGATCATCGATAATATGATGAATCTTGAGTTGCTCACATGGGCAACCAGGGCCACGGGTGATTCCGCATATTATAAAGTTGCGGTTGCTCATGCCAACACAACTATTAAAAATCATTACCGACCTGATGGTAGTTCATACCATGTGGTTGACTATGACACCGCAACAGGAAAGGTAATTGCAAAGCAAACGGCGCAGGGAGCCGCTGATGAATCGGCCTGGTCGCGCGGACAAGCCTGGGGACTTTATGGCTTTACAATGATGTATCGTGAAACCAGGGACCCGGCATATCTGGCACAGGCAAAAAAGATTGCAGTGTTTATGCTTAGCAATCCGAATATGCCGAGAGATAAGATTCCATACTGGGACTTCAGCGCGCCTGGAATTCCAAACGCTTTAAGAGATGCATCTGCTGCGGCGATCATGGCGTCAGCGTTGCTTGAGCTTTATGAATATGTAGATGGAAGAGAAAAAGAGCAATATCTGAATACAGCCACGAATGTTATCAAAACACTTGGTTCGGCTGCCTATCGTGCGGAGGTAAAGAAAAACGGTGGCTTCCTCCTGATGCATAGTGTAGGGCACTTCCCCCAGGGATCAGAGGTTGATGTACCATTAAGCTATGCTGATTATTATTTTGTGGAAGCATTGAAGAGATATCGTGCTATTTACTTTGAAGATTAAAAGCTCCAGGACTGAAAAAAGAGATCCCGGTTCACTTTGCAATGAACCGGGATCTCTTTTTTCAGATTGATCAGATGACCTGTTTGAAAAGTATTGATGCTATTATCAATGTGATAATGATATTGAACAACTGTGCGATAAGGAAAGCATACAAGGGTTTCCTGTTGCTTTGTTTGAACAGATCAGAGAAATTTGTTTCAAGACCTATGCTTGTGAAAGCAAGTGCGAACCAAAGACCCTGTATGTTTTTCAGGCTATCCTTAACACCGGAAACTGTTTCGGGACTCAGCAGGAATGAGAATATCAAAGATGCAGCAATGAAACCAAGAACGAATTTTGGAAAACGTTCCCAGATCACACCAAGCGTTGGCTTGCCTTCTGGAGTTGCTGCATTCGCATGATTTGTATAGGTCCAGTATACAGAGATTGCAAAGGCTGCAATACCAAGTAATACATTCTGTGAAAATTTTACGATCGTACTGATCTTAAGTGCGGTTTCGCCAACCAGTGATCCCGCGGCAACTACTGCACCAGAGGTATCGATACTTCCACCAAGCCATGCACCTGTTACTTCTTCACTTAAACCCATAAGGCTTGCCAGGTAAGGCATGAAGATCATCATCGGGATGGCAGTCACCAGTACAAGTGAAATAACATAAGAAAGCTTTTTATTATCACCCTTGATAGCACCCGCAGTAGCAATAGCCGCAGACACACCACAGATTGAAACTGCGCTCGAGATCATCATTGTCAGCTCCTCATCCACCTTCATCTTCTTACAAAGCCAGAAAGCAAAGTACCAGACGGAAAGCACTACAACCAATGACTGTATCAAACCGAATCCCCCGGCCTTCAGAATGTCAGAAAAGATCACACTCGTACCAAGCAGCACGAGGCCGATCTTTACAAAGAACTCGGCAGACAATGCCGACCTGAACCAATCAGGAAGTTTTACAAGATTTCCGATAAGCAAACCAAACAACAGTGAAAAGATCACTGCTTCAAGATTAAGATTTTTAACAGATTTGTTGCCGGCGATTATGATGGCAATTATCGTAACAACATAAATGATCGGAAAAACAACAAGCAGATTTTTCACAGACTTCCCTGTGATCAGTGCGCCAAGCAAAGCAATTGCCAGGACAAAAACGAATTGTGTTCCAAGGATAGCAAGATTTGCTCCGGTTAAAACTTTCGTGGTAAGATCTCCTGATCCTGTCCAGCCATAAGATGGAACGGCTATTTTAAATCCTGCAACGGCGAGAATGATAATAATAAAACCAAGCAGTACTACCGCCCAATCTTCGTGTAACCATGTACGTTTTGTTTCAGCAACCATCAGAGAGTTTTGATTTGCGATAAAAATAGGGAATATTTGTCTACCAGTTCAGTAGACAAATATATAATTTATTCAACTCAGAATTTTGCTGACAATGTTACCCCGAGTGTTTCCGGGTTACCAAGGTGGGCCGCACCGAAGTCATAAGCATAGGCTATATATCTTTTGCCACCGATATTTCTCCACCAGAACATGAGCTCATAGTTTTTAGAACTAAACCCTCCTTTTGCATTTACCAGGTTGAATGATGGCTGTGATATATTGTTGGCAAGATCAAAATACTGTTTGCCTATCCGTTGCCATTCACCGCGAACCACGATGCTGAAGGGAACTGCTATTTTGAAAGGAACGGTCGAGTATTGCATAGCAAGCATAGAAGTAGAGCCTGGCGTGAAGATCTGCCTGTTACCGCTGAGATCTTCTTCGGATCCATTGCTTGAAATTTTCAGATCCTTGTAAACCGCATCTGTAATACCAAGGCTGTAATCTATTTCAAGTCCTTTTACAACATTTGCAGCGATCTCGATCTCCGCACCTTTTGTTGAAAGCTTGCCGGCGTTACGGGTAATGGTAACTGCGTCGGGCAATATAAGGGTCGGGATCTGCGCATCTGTAACCCGGCTCGCAAAGAATGAAACATTTATACGAAGCATGTTGCGCAGAAATGTATTCTTGATACCAAGTTCAAAATTATCACTGTATTCAGGATCGAATGGATACAATGGTGGTTGTGATGGATCACCACCTTGTGCAAGTGGTGTAAGTCCGCCGGTTCTGAATCCACGGCTGTAAGTAAGGAAAAGGTTAGTATGATTGTTTGCTTTATAAGCTATACCAAGTTTGGGAGAGAAGGCAGTGAAGTTTGCACTCGCACTTGTATCAGGTCTTGTTTCGAATACAGGATCAGGATTGGGATCTTTCTGGTATTCACCGAGTACGGAAAGACTTTTTTTCTCGGTATCGAAACGGATCCCGGCAATTACATCAAACCTGGAAGTGATCGAATATGTACCCTGACCATACACTGCGAAGCCTGTATTTTTTCCGGTTGATGTATTGATGGTTGAGAAATTGGTTTCCGGTGCACCTACAAGAGCTGCATCTTCTCCAAACCTTGTAGCCTGTTTAACCGGGTTATCCTGGTGGAAGAAATAGGTACCTGCTGTCCATTTAAATGGTGAGGAAGATCCTGTTGGTGAAGTAAATTTAAACTCCTGTGTAAACACTTTCACCTTATTCCATTTACCACCATAATCGTTGATAATCGAAACACCATCGATCGGTGAAAAATCGCCATCCAGCGGAGCATCGTACACTCTTCTGTTAGACTGGTAAGCTGTCTGGCTGGTGAAGTTGAAACCGGTGCCATTGTGAACTACAGAAAGAGAAGTATTGAAAGTGTTGTCTTTCATTTCAGCCACTGCATTTTGATTCAGATGCCACGGATTTGTCAATGCTTCATCAACGTTGCTCACCATCGGGAAAGCACCATTGTTCCTGTTGTTCTGATGTTTTGCATTCAGGGTAACTGACCAGCGCGGTGATGCAATGTATTTCAGGTAATAATTACCAGCAAAGCTTTTAATATCATCGAAGCTTTTGTTATTGAAATCATTTGTATAATAACCATCGCGTTGGCTGTACATTCCCGCCGCACCGAAATAAAGTTTATCCTTTACTAACGGTGTCCTGTAACCGAGTTCATATCTCTGCAAACCATAGTTGCCAATGTTTACGGATGCAAAACCCGAAGCCACAT
>JBEVNF010000546.1:0-5794 GCA_040508255.1 Flavitalea sp. | reverse complement strand
TAATGCCCTCACAAAACCGTTTTGCTGAGTGGTTAGCTGTTGGTCGTCTAAAGCCTGAAGAAAGACAACCAGCATTCAATTTACTTCGCCCGATGCTGCACGCTCCTGGCTCCAAACCTGTAACCCGTATGGACAGGGATCTTTACACCAAAAACTTTGGATTCTTTTGTAAAAAAGAGTTACAGGTGGACAAGGCCACAAAAATTCCATTGCGCATCAGGGTTGGCTCTCTGGAACAGTGCAACCGGCTGGAAGAAAAGTACTAACCGTCTCAACTTAAGACAATCAGCACGTGGTTAAATAAAGAATGGCTACTTCGGTAGGGAAGCAGCCATCTTCAATTCTATCTGAAAACAATAATCACAACAGTACACTGAGACTTCTGATCACTGCGCCAAGACGCACTGCATCATGTATTCGTTGTTTGTTTGTTGCATGACCAAGCAATGCTTTTTCATGGGAGGTTACACAAAGCTCACAACCGTTTAACGCGCTCACCACGAGGCTCATCAGCTCGAAAAACTCCTTGCCCAGTACAGGGTTCGCCATAATGCTCATCCTGATACCGGCCTGTGCATTTGTGTAATATTCATCTTTCATGAAATGCCTGAACCTGTAGTATACGTTGTTCGCACTAAGCAAACTTGTACAACTGATCACTTCAGCCAGCTCTTCATCTGTTGCTCCTTCCACACGTGCAGAAGCAATGAAAGCCTGTTTTAACGCTTCGTTCTTTTCATTTACCGACACTGCCAGCGCAATCAGGTAAGCTTCCTTTTTAACGAGTGTTACGGCCTGGAGAGAGTTGTTGACATTGATCTTTACATCACGCAGATAACGGCTGTTTGTCTGAGCCAGCATTTTCAGGTTTTCACTGAGATGCTCTTCCGCGATACCAAATTCCTTCAAAAAATCTGCAGCACTATCGGCTGTCTTTGCAATTCCAAACATGTTACTCTGATAAAGTTTAAAGTCCAATTGATTTTTGACAGCGTGGAAAAATTATTATGCCACAAGTGTTGCTTCTCCTTTCTGCCAGTTGCATGGACAAAGTTCGTCCGTTTGCAATGCGTCCAGAACACGCAATACTTCTTTAACATTTCTTCCTACATTAAGATCATACAAAGAAACCCAACGGATCACTCCTTCAGGATCAACGATGAAAGTAGCGCGGTACGCAACTTTTTCGTTTGCTTCGAGAATACCAAGCTCTTCAGCAAGAGTTTTGGAAGTATCAGCTAGCATAGGAAATTTTAATCCCCTGAGATCTTCATGATCTCTTCTCCATGCTGCATGTACAAATTCACTGTCTGTAGAAGCACCGATCAGGATAGCATCGCGATCCTCAAAATCCTGATAATGATTATTAAATTCAGCAATTTCTGTAGGGCAAACGAATGTAAAATCTTTGGGCCACCAGAACATCACCATCCATTTTCCCGAAGCCCTGATCTCCTGACCTGTGAGGTCGTAAAATTCTTTTCCTTTTTCTGTTGATACTACAGCCTTTTTGTTGAAATCGGGAAACTGTGAACCGATAGAAAGCACAACATTCTTCATTCTGATCTCTTGTTTGTATTATTTAGTTCTCTTATTCCGCGCAAATTTCGGTTGAGAAAAATTACCGGCAAAAACAAATGCATTAAGATTACTCTAATCTGACACAAATTACACCCAGCAAGGGTTTCAGCCGACAGAATTTTGCCGGTCAGATAACGTTAAAACAACATTGTTTTATGAAAAAAATCAACTAAATATCACGGCACAAGAAGAAGTTCACTTTCATTATTGTTGATATCCAATGTACTGACTGCAAGAATTTTATCTTTCATCGATGCAGTACTCAGCATAACAGTGGAAGCAGAACTTGTATATGAGATTTGAAGTATATTTTTCGGATCCTCAGTGTCACGCACCTGGTCATTGCTGTTAAAAGCATACACAACGTAACCTTTGATCGGTCCCGAGGTTATATGCTTCTTTATGTCAAGCACAAAAACATTCGACAGTGATTCACCTGCAACCTTTACAACGATCGGTTTCTCTGGCTTCACAGTATCCAGCCATTCCATTGCAGGTATCACGGCGGGGTATTTATAATAATTGTTCTGAAGACTGTCATTCCATCCGTTCGGATTTTTTTCAAATGAACGACTGCTGAAATAGATCGCGCCCTGTATTTCAGGATAGCTACGCATAGCGGTTAGCATTCGTGGCAATTGAGTTTTATCTTTCCAGGCATTGTTGCTTCCTGCACGATATATTGCCAGACCAATATAGCAATGCTTTCCATAGGTATGTTTACTCCACCAGTCAACAAGTACTTCAAATGGTGCAGCAGGATGACCAATCTCCCAGTAGATCTGTGGCGCTACATAATCGATCCATCCCTGCTTTAACCATAAAAGTATATCCGCGTAAAGATCATCGTAGTTTGTAACACCAGCTTTCGTGTTACTTCCTTCTGCATCCTTATCCTTGTTTCTCCAGACACCAAAAGGACTAATACCAAAACGACAGGTTGGATTTTCTTCTTTGATCGCTTTGTTGAGATGAACGATGATAGAATCAACATTTGCACGGCGCCAGTCATCTTTACTTAGTGTTGTTCCGGATTTTGCATAAGAATCCTGGTCAGGAAATTCTTTACCGGGAACGCGATAAGGATAGAAATAATCATCGAAATGGATCGCATCAACTTCGTACCTGCTTACAACATCACGAATAACACTCACTACAAACTGCTGCGCATCTTTATTACCCGGATCAAAATATTTTTTTCCGCCATAACTCAGAAACCATTCCGGACGCTTTTTGGTGATATGATCCGGAGCGATGGAAGACTTGCCTATATTGAATTCTGCCCGATATGGGTTGCACCATGCATGAAACTCCATTCCACGCTTATGCGTTTCTTCGATCATGAACTGCAGGGGATCATAGTATGGAAACGGTGCCTTGCCTTGTTTACCGGTGAGCCATTCGCTCCATGGTTCCAGTGCTGAAGGATAGAAGGCATCTGTGCATGGACGAATCTGTGCGATCACAGCATTCATACCATTACGCTGATGCATGTCAAGCATCTTTATAAACTCCTGTTTCTGGCTTTCTGTATTATAGTTGCCGCGCGTTGGCCAATCTATATTGTCAACAGTTGCTATCCATGCTGCGCGGAATTCGTACTTTGGTTGAGCAACTGAAATAATACTAAATGCAATGAAAGCTAAACTAACCAGTAACAATTGTTTCATATGTAGACGAATCAATGGTAAAAATAAGACTTGTAACAATTATTCATTGTTAAAGAAATCATGCGTAAGTATTTATATGAAAATCTGAATTAAGAGTCAGCCCTGATTTTATCAAGAAGATAATTCAATGTAACGGCTTCATCGGGAGAAAGCTTGTCAAGTATTGCATCCATCTCTTCGCTTGTCTGATCGAGCTTTTCAAGAAGTTGCGAGCCTGTTTCTGTAATGGAAACATCAACAAGTCTGCGGTCAGATTTGCAGACGACTTTCTTTACAAGATTTTTTTTAACGAGGCGATCAACAATCCGGCTGGTATCGCTCATTTTGTCAAGCATTCTTTGCCTGATCTGAAGTGTTGATAATGGTTTACCGGCTCCGCGGAGGATGCGGAGTATATTAAATTGTTGTGGTGTGATGTCTTCCCTTTCAAAAAACTTTTTGCTTTGCTCACTCATCCAGTTGTAGGTGAAGATCAGGTTGATCGAAGCTTTCTGGAACTCGTTCCTGAATTTCGTTTGCTGTATGTCTGTTTCAAGGCTCATTACAAATAACAATAAATAGTAATGACAAACATAGCAAAATTAAATCAGTGGTGATGCATTGAATTTTCTTTAGCTGAGATTTTAATTCAGGTAGTTCAACCCCAAACCTTTGTGCCTTCGGAGCAGTTGGCGCATATATCTATGCTTTTGCGGCTGGTGAGCATTTTCTGTCTGAAGCCTACGTACTCCTCATTGTGCCAGATCTCTTTGAAAGGCTTGCCTTTCAGATCACCAAGCCTGTGCTGGGCATCTTTGTCAAAACAACAAGGCACTACGAGCCCGTCCCAGCTGATCACAGTTGCATGCCATAGCCGCCAGCAATGGTTCTGCAATGAGTTTTTCACAGTTCTTTTGCCGTCTTTATCCTTTTTGTATCTGCTGAATTTTTCAGTCTCGGGAATAAGTTGGTTCGGATCATTTTCGTAATCGTAGATCTGCGCAGTTTTGAAACGGACCTCATCAACCCCAATTTCTGCAGCGAGTTTTTTGATCTCTTCCACCTGGTGCTCGTTGGGTTTTACCACGAGGAACTGGAAAAAAACAAACGGGGTTTTACTGTTGAGCTCCTTCTTCCATTTTACAATATTCCGCGCACCCTGCAGCACTTTTTCAAGTTTGCCACCCACACGGTATTGCTGGTAAACATCCTGTGTGGTTCCGTCGATGGAGATAATCAGCCTGTCGAGACCGCTTTCAACTGTTTTTTTCGCCGCTGCTTCAGTAAGGTAGTGGGCATTGGTTGAGGTAGCGGTGTAAATACCTTTGTCATGTGCATACTTCACCATATCGAGAAACGAGGGGTTCAGGTATGGTTCTCCCTGGAAATAGAAAACCAGGTACATGAGTTCTTTTGAAAGCTGATCGATCGTGTCGCGGAAAAAATCTTTCTGCAACATTCCCGTTGGCCTTGTGAAAGCCCTTAAACCGCTTGGGCATTCGGGGCAGCGGAGATTACAGGAGGTGGTGGGTTCAAAGGAGATAGACATCGGGTAACCCCATTGTACAGGCTTCCTGGTGATCTTGCTTACATAATAGCTGGCAAGCACTTTTGTTGCATTGAAAGCGCGTCGCAGGGTAAGCTTCGAGAGAAAATTCACACTATCGTTCCAATTGAAATCCGGCATCAGTTGCTAAAATTAGTTAACGCAGGTGGAAGGGACAATATATTCTGCGGTTTTAACGCTTACAAAAGCCCTCAACCTATATTTGCGGGGCAATTATGGCGAAGAAAACAGGCGGCAACCGGGGCTGGAAAATTTTAACCGGTATAATCATCGGGGCCATTATTGTGATGCTCGTATTCACCGTACGCGAATGGTGGCTGGGTCGGAAGGCGCATTTTGTAATGTATGATGCGTTTGGCATCGATATGCCCACAAACTACGCCATTCACGGTATTGATGTTTCAAAATACCAGCGGGTGATTGATTGGGAAAGTGTGCGGGAAATGAAAGTGCAGGATATCAGTATCGGATTTGGGTTTATCAAGGCCACTGAGGGTCTGGGCAACCGCGATCCGCGTTTTCGCCAGAACTGGCGTCGCGCAAAAGATGCCGGTGTGGTGCGCGGGGCTTACCATTTTTTTCTTGCCACAAAAAGCGGAAAGCAACAGGCTGAAAATTTTATCTCTTCTGTAGAACTTATGAAGGGAGATCTTCCACCGGTGCTGGACGTTGAACAGACCTATGGTGTACCGGCTTTTAAGGTTCGCGAGCGTGTGAAAGAATGGCTTACTGTTGTTGAAAATTTTTATGGGATCCGTCCTATCATCTATACAAATGTTGACTTCTACAATCAGTATTTAAAAGATGAGTTTGATGAGTACCCGCTCTGGGTGGCTCACTATCTGCAAAAAAATCGCCCGCGTATTCACCGCCCCTGGATCTTCTGGCAGCATAGTGAACAGGGGAGAGTAAATGGTATCCTGCAGAAGGTAGATTTCAATGTTTTTAATGGCGACTCAACCGAGTTTGAAGAGTTGCTGATGAAGTAGACGATTAA
>JBEVNF010000439.1:0-7600 GCA_040508255.1 Flavitalea sp. | reverse complement strand
ACACCGCGTAAAAAATCTGTAACAATCTTAACAATCCACGTATCAATGAAAACTCTGATTAAGGTGATTTGATTTTTAGCCGTGTTAATTGCAACTGCAAGCCCAATCAGTGTCGAGATCAATGCAGGTTACAACGACCAATGAATTCGCCGTTTGCGCAAATACGACCCGTACAAATTGTTTGTCATGCGTCATCCCTTCAACTGCGAATTTTGGATCAGGTCCTGACTTGAGTTCACTTTTTTCATAATTGACCCTGCCTTCATCCCTGATCTCAAGAATCTCTGATTCATCGATTTGCCGGCAACCCATCCTGCAACGGGCGTGTTTGGTATATACAATCTTTTTCAGTGTCCGGTCAAATTCAAGCCCCCCGGAAGTCTCCGAACGTTCACTCTTTGACCGTTCTCTGGCTTCTGAAGATCGGTCACCAGACTGGTCAGCAGGTGCTCTCCTTTCTGAAAGCCTTGGATCTGATTGACTTTGTGGTGCTGAACTTGCCTCCCGGCGACTCTGACGATCCGAACCGTTACGATAATTGCGTTGCCTCAGGAGCAATGAAGCCACCAGCGCTACTACAATGATAATGAGCAAAATAGGTTTCTGCCTCTTCATAAAGGTTGAAGATAGTTATTGTGGGGAAATTAGGTAACTTTGCGCCCGCATGACACCGAAAAAAACAGTCGCTTTTCATACACTTGGCTGTAAGCTCAACTTTTCAGAGACTTCCACCCTTTCCAGGTTACTGGAAGACGAAGGTTTTGAAAAGCGTGAGTTTACTGAAGCTGCCGATGTGTATGTAATCAATACCTGTTCGGTGACCGAGAATGCAGATAAGGAATGTCGTTACCTGGTTCGGAAGATCCAGCGTCAGGCTCCTGAAAGCTTTGTGGTCATAACGGGTTGTTATGCGCAACTGAAGCCAAAGGAAATCGCTGAGATTCCTGGCGTTGACCTGGTACTCGGTGCTGCTGAAAAATTCAACATTGGCCAGCATATCAAAGAACTGGCTAAAGGTGATTCAGCTAAAATCTGCAGTTGTGAGATCGGCGAAGTAAGTGGGTTCAATGCTTCCCATTCAAAGGGAGATCGCACGCGAACTTTCCTGAAAGTTCAGGATGGTTGCGATTATACCTGCTCCTTCTGTACCATCCCGATGGCAAGAGGCAAAAGCCGGAGCGACCTTGTCGCAAACGTCGTGAAGAATGTAACTGAGCTTGCAGAGACAGGGGTAAAAGAAATTGTACTGACCGGTGTAAATCTTGGTGACTTCGGAAAAGGCCCGGATGGTGCAAAAAAACATGCTGAAAGCTTCTTTGATCTTGTTCAGGCCCTTGATAAGATCGGAGGCATTTCGCGTTACAGGATCTCTTCAATAGAACCCAATCTTCTTACCAACGAGATCATCGAATTTGTGGCCAACAGCGATAAATTTATGCCACATTTTCATATTCCGCTTCAAAGTGGAAGTGATAAGATTCTTGGCCTGATGCGTCGTCGCTACAAGCGCGAACTGTATGCAGAACGCGTAGGACTTATAAAAAAACTGATGCCGCATTGTGCAATTGGTGTTGATGTAATTGTTGGATTTCCTGGTGAAACTGACGAAGATTTTAAGGATACTTTTGACTTTCTTCACTCAATAGATGTTTCCTATCTCCACGTCTTTACCTATTCAGAAAGGTCAAATACACGTGCGCTCGAAATAGAGCCCATTGTACCGGTTCAGGTGCGGAACGAACGCAATAAAACCTTGCGGAATCTCTCCTACATGAAGATGCAATACTTTACACAACTGCATTCTGGTCAGACCCGAAAAGTGTTATTCGAAAAACATTCCAACCACGCTATGATGGAAGGTTACACAGACAACTATATCAAGGTGACAGTGCCCCGTAAAGAAGAATGGGTGAACCAACTTGTAGATTGGCGAATCTGAGTTTTTTGCTTGAAAATAACTTTCTCCAACGCTCCATTTTTCGTAAATTGTATTGAACAGGATGATTGAGATCATTCAACCCTCCCCTTCCCAATTCTACCTCATGAATATGGCATTTCATCACAAATGAAAACATTAAGTCATGAGCACACTAATTGATCTCACCCGGTTCCTGGAAGCCCAGAAATCGGATTACCCAAACGCTCTCGCTGAAATCCGTAACGGTCGTAAAGTCTCGCATTGGATCTGGTATATTTTCCCTCAACTTGTTGGTCTTGGTCACAGCGGCAACGCAAAATTCTATGGCATAAAGGATCTTGAAGAGGCAGATGCCTATCGCGCCCATCCGGTGCTGGGAACACATCTGATTGAGATCAGCGAAGCCTTGCTTCATCTCGATACCAACAATGCAACCGAGGTGATGGGTTCCCCGGACGATCTTAAGCTAAGGTCCTGTATGACTTTATTCAGTGAGGTGCCTGGTGCATCGCCGGTATTTCAAAAGGTGTTGGATAAGTTCTTTGGTGGGTTAAAGGATGAGAAGACGATTGATTTACTGTATTGATGATGGACATATTCTCTGAAAAAAAATCCGAAAAAAATTTCAAAAAAATTTGCGTAAAATATTCATTCCCCTATCTTTGCACTCCCAACGACGAAAACGAAGGGATACAAAAAGGGAGTTTAGCTCAGCTGGTTCAGAGCATCTGCCTTACAAGCAGAGGGTCGGCGGTTCGAACCCGTCAACTCCCACAAAAGGTTCCAAATTTGGAACCTTTTTTCATTTATAGCATACATGAGAGTTTAGCTCAGCTGGTTCAAGAGCATCCCGCATTCATGCGGGACGCGTTTAGCTCAAATGGCTCAAGAGCTTTCATGCGGTACTGTCTGCTATTCGAACACATCAACTCTCACAAAAAGTTCCAGGTAATTAGCATCTTTTTCATCCAGGTAGTCACCTCGTTTTTAATGGTCCCGGCTTGAGGTCCGGAGCGATCATATTCCCGGTCAAAACTGAATAATTAGATTCAATAAAAGATCCATCAAATAAAAGACGATAATAACTCGAAGTAAAATTCTTCTGATCATCACTTTTATATTCAGGATATGGAAACAGACCAGGCACCATTCGCATCATAAGTAATGTATGATCGAGATACCTGTATGAACTGAATTCAGATTCCAGCCCCGAATATATTGCCGGCTGAAGTGTCTGTAAAAAAGCCGAATCTGACGGTGCTGGTCTGATAATGGAGAACGTTGGTGGCGACTCGACATCATAGGTATCAAACAGAAATTCATCATGAATAAAGCTTGTATAAAATGGACAAAGAAGAGACAAAGTGACTACAAACCGGCTTCTCTTTGTTCCGGCATCAAAACCTTTTGAACTGAGAGGAAAATTCAATTGATAGGATGGAAATTGTATATAAGCCGAGTCGTGGTCTTTTATGTCATGAAATCTATCGGCAAGACTTGAAACAAATTTTGACCAACTGGTTTTCCTATCTGAAATAAGTGCGTTGATCTTCTCTCCGACAATCATTGCAATCGGATCAGACTGGTGCGAGCCAGGTAACTGGCCATAATATTTATCGACACTTGATTGTAGTATGTCAAATTCATTCATAAAATGAGATTTACGTTTTCAGCTTGTCATGTTTTTGTATCAAGAAATTTTACAACTCTTTATTTATCGCATCCAGTGCAGGGCTTCCTGGAATTCACTACCTTACTATTTATTCGGCAAACTAACATCGCTGCATATGATCTTTAAAAGTTATCAGCCATGCCAGTCACTTCGTGAGTTTGTCCGGAACTATACGATCATCAATATGCAGTTTGCCGATATGGATGCGTCGCCTTTGAAACAACGTTCGCCGAAAGCTGAACAGAAAATTGCCTTTTATTTAAAGGGATCTCCGCTAATCAGTTCGCCGTCCTCGGGTGAAAAACATATCCCACCAAATGTATCGATCTATAGCCATCAGATTGAACAAAAAGATCTGAAACTTTCTGCTGATTTTTTTGCCTTTATCATATTTCTTAAGCCCGGCGTTTTGCACCGTTTGTTACGATTACCTATGAATCAGCTTTCGGGGGTTGCGGTGGATGCCGAATTGTTTTTCGGGTCTGAGGTGAGGCAGATCAGCGAACAGCTCGAAGCTGCAGGAACATACTCTTCAATGGTTGCTGTTGCCGATAATTTCCTTGCGCGTAAATGCACACAATTAAAAATGAATGACCCGCTGGACTGCATTGCAACAGGGCTGCTGTCGGACCCCGTGAATTTTTCACTTAACGAAGTCGCCCGGCAGGCCTGTATGAGCCCCAGGCAATTCTTTCGCAGGTTTACGGAACATATAGGAATCACTCCAAAGTTATTCAGCAGACTTTCGCGATTTAATCTTGCCTATAAATACAAGATCGACCATCCGTTGATTTCGTGGTCCGCGATTGCACTGGAGTTTGGTTACACTGATTCTCATCATCTTGACAAAGAGTTTAAAGAGTTTAGTGGACGCACTCCCCAGGAATGGTTAAACACTCATCTGAACGCACCCGAAAGAATTCTGAGACTGCGATAGAATGTCCATTTTCTACCCACCTGGATATTTGATTAAGCTGAACTTTAGAAAGTCACAAAAAACTAAATCAGCAACCATGAAACATTCTTGCATTAAACCGGCATTGTTGTACTCCCTCGTCATGCTCTCAACCACTGCAATTTCACAGCCTGGTAACGAGGCTGAAATAAGACAGCTCGAGAAACTGGAAAGAGAATCGGTGTTGAACGGAGACTCCCTTGCGCTGTTCAATAAAATCTGGTCATCTTCAATGATCGTCAATGGTCCGGCCAACACAGTCGGAGATGTTGAACGCACGAAATCACACTTCAGATCCGGTAATCTGAGTTACCTGTCTTTTGAAAGAACCATTGAAAAAGTAGTTTTCAATGAAAATATCGCCATCGTTATGGGTGGTGAAACAGTCAAACCGCAGGGACTTCAACCTAATGCCGGTAAAACTGTCCAACGGCGCTTCACAAATGTCTGGCTCTACAAAAATAAAAACTGGAGTATTATCGCGCGGCAAGCCACGATCATAAAGGTTGAATAATTATATCTTGACATAGAACAATTCCTGGTCACTTATCCAGGTAATCAGGCGGAAAAGTTTTCTGTCCATATTTTTCAGAAATCTCCAGCATAAACTTTCTTCTTTCAGCCGTCATTTCAGGAACAGGAGGAAACTCCCCTGCTGCAACAGGAACTCCAATATCTTCAAACATCGTTTCAAGACCCGCAGGCACAACGGTACAAAGCAAACGTGCCACAGATGAAGAATTATTCTTAAAGCAATGAATAGCACCGCCAAACGGAATATTCACAAATCCATCTTTGCCTACAATTGTTCTACCCTTCTCAGATTTAAATTCAACTTCGCCCTCGAGCACATGGAACATTTCCTGTGTATCGGGATGCGAGTGTGGTGGCGGACCTCCGCCAGGTGGCACGATCATCTCGATCACTGCATAGTTGCCGGAAGTTTCTTTGCCGGAGATAATAATACGATAGTTCCCACCGGCAATACCAAGTCTATTACCTTCGGAACTTTGAACAATCAGTACATCTTTTTCCATATTATTTACTTTTTAGGGCCAGGGTGGCGCCGGGCTTACTTTTAATGACCAGCATACCATTGGCATCTTCCGAGACATCGGTACCTGAAGCGGCAATTATGTTCCAGTCCTTACTTAAAAGTTTCACGTGAAAGGTACCACCCTTTTCAGCTATAATATCTACTTCTGTCAATTTCCCTTTTATCTTTTTTGCATCAACCAATAATGCTCCCTCTGCGCGCAAATGATAAAAAGATACATCTTTCCAGGCTTCCGGTATCGCAGGCATGATCTCTATAAACCCGGCATAGCTTTGTAAAAGCATTTCCTGGAGACCGGCAGCAAATGCAAAATTCCCTTCTAGTGTGAATGGCCTGTATTGAAATTTAGAATAACCTGATTTGGTCTGATCACCATTCAGGTGAAAGCTGTTAACAGAACAAAATGCATTGGCAAAGATCTGTAAAGCCTTTGCTGCACCATTACCATCCTTTGCACGCGCCTTCAGATTTGCAAGCCATGAATATGAATACCCGCACCAATAATCCGGCCCTACAGCATCGAATCGCCTGATAGTATTCGTGATGATCGATTGGGCATGCGGGCCATCTTCCCATTTTATCAATCCAAGCGGATGAATAGCCATCGCATTGGAAAAATGTCTGTGAGATTCATTGTAGGCTAGTGAAGGGGCAAACATTAATTCATTATTGCCCGTTAATGCAAAGTCACCAAACTCGTTCAGAACAGATTCCCAGTGTGCTGCATCGGTGGCTATGCCGAGTTCTTTTGCGAGTTCAGCAGCAACAGCAAATGTGAATCGCATCAGGGCCAGATCATAATTCGTGTTCTGATCGAACCAGGCCGCAAGACTGTTATCATTGATTTCGGGACTTGCACTGATGGGAAGTTTTCGGTGACCCAAAGAATCTTTGACGGTGATTTTTTCAAGCATTGATGCAACTTCTTTGAACCACGGGTACGCGCGGTTACGTAGAAAATTCTTATCCATGCTATACCGCCACTGCAGGTAATAATGCTGAGCAAGCCACGAGGAAACCGTTGGCGATAAAGAGTATTGGATCCAACCACCCATCTCTGTTCCGTTCAATGTAGTTACACCCGGCACGGCAATTCCATCAACACCAAAAAACATGGAAGTGTACCTTTTATAGTTTGCTTTATTCTGATCAAGGTGATCAAGGTAACCAAGTGCTTCTTCAAGGTGATTGCCGCTATACGCGGGCCAGTAACTGAGTTGCGTGTTGAGATCATGATGAAAATCTCCTTTCCATGGGGGAAGCCTTCCATTGTCTGCTGTCCATACTGCCTGCAGAGAAACTGGTGGCGCTCCTTTCCTTGCGGATGAGCCAAACTTGTACTGTTCGAGATACCATTGTTTTTCAATGACACTATCAGGGATTGCAACAGCGGATTTTGCCCAGAAATTTTTCCACCATTTTTTATGGGAAGCAAGGTAAAATCCATTCCCCTTATTCAGCGCGAGTGATGTTACTGATGCAGCAACAGGTTTAACTGCTTTTGGTTTAACCGGATCAAACTCGTTTTTATAATTTGATGAAATACTCCACGCGCCTTCTACGGTGCTGCCATTGCGCTTCCACCTTACGTTGATTTCATAGGCAAATCCATTCCACCCCTGTTGCCGGTATGTAATATTGTTCTGCTGTTTTGTTATACTACCCTGCCTGTATCCAAGCCTTGTAAGATCGTCACCACCCACCGGATCACCTGAAATCTTTACTGCTCCTTCATACTGTGGCGCAATGATATCCGGTACAAAATCAGACGCAACGTTTTCGAAACGGAACCAACCCACAGGTTCCATAGCATGCACATATGTTTTCAGCTTTTGCCCGGATAGCCACTGAACTTCACATAATGCTTCTTTTATTGAAAGATGAACCGAAGCTACCTTACCCCAATTCTGAATATCAAACTCCAAAGCACCGCCCGGAATCTTTGAGGGTGCGGCTTCATGATCGTAAGGCTCATCAAAATACTTTTGTACAGGGGCA
>JBEVNF010000372.1:0-4813 GCA_040508255.1 Flavitalea sp. | reverse complement strand
GAGTTCCAGGAAGTGCTGAAAACCAAGACAGGCTTTATTTCCGCGCATTGGGATGGCACCGCTGAAACCGAAGACAAGATCAAGGAACTTACAAAGGCAACGATCCGTTGTATTCCTATTGATAATGATCAGGAAGAAGGCAAGTGTATCCTGACCGGCAATCCAAGTAAGGAGCGAGTGTTGTTTGCACAGGCTTATTAACTGATAAGAAGTTTATAAAATTCTGGCCTCAGTTCTTCAAAGAAGTGGGGCCAGTTTGTTTATGTTATTAGCTTACATGATCGTGATCATTTACAAACTCAAAGCAAACTCTTGCTGATTTGATTCTTCCGATGTATTTTGTTGGTCTAAAACCAAACTATGGAACAGCAAGACAGCTTATTTGAACTTCAGGTTGATCATCAGTCTACCGCCTTTTTACGTGAAACAGCCAAGTGGGCAAAATTCCTCGCTATTGTCGGATTTATTTTTATCGGTCTCATCGTAATCGTTGTTGTATTTGCCGGAAGTATGCTGGGTGCTGCTATGAGCACAGCCTATGGTACTGCAGGTTCGGCTGTGGGGTCGTTCCAGGTGATTCTCCTCGTGGCAATGGTGCTGATCTACTTTTTCCCGACATTATTTCTTTATCGCTTTGCCAGCCGCATGCAGGTTGCATTGCGAAATAACGATCAGGTAACTTTGAATAGTTCCTTTGAAAGCCTGAAATCATGTTTCAAGTTCATGGGTATCCTGATGATCATTATTCTGAGCTTCTATGCGCTCGCGCTTGTATTCGGCATGTTCGCCGCGATCGGTCTCAGTTAATTTAACTTAACGCAACTAATATAGTTTGAGATCCAACTCTATGCGGGTTGGATCTTTTTCGTTTCCGGACTTTGGGGTGGTAGAAAGAGCACTTTCAGAAAACATGAAAGCAAGTTCGTCAAAGTCGAATTCGGGGGATGGCAAAGCAATCAAAGCCCGGAGACAGATATCAATTCGATGAATAGTAGTTGTAATCCTTTAAGAGCGTCCGGAGAAAATCCATTGATTCCTGATCTGTATCAATCGAGAGTTTGGATTTGATACGGTCGGCAATGCGCAGGGCAAGCTGCAGATCATTTTTCCTGCGAACAGAATCAATGATGCTTTTGAGCGTATTGATATCACGATCGCTCAACTGCATCACCATCGGATAGCGCGGTGTATAATCACTCTCCACTTCTTCAAAAACAGTATCCTGCCAGGAAGTTTTGTTGTTAAGATCAATCAATATGGTATCAGCGAGCAGGTCACCGATACGCTGGGATTTTTCAGTAAAGATCACACAGGCCAGACCCGCAAACACCAACGGAAACAATCCCCAGGGAAGATCCCGGCTCGCAATGCTGGCGACAAGGAGTATAGGAAAATCGATCAGGCGGAAAACCCATCTGATTATATATTGACTGATGGCAGGCTGACCGCCCTCTGCAGTGATCACACGGATCTTCATCAGCATCTTGCCAACGCTCTGTCCGTTAAATGCAACCTCACAACCCACATGATAAAACAACACAGGTAAGCCGGCCAGTATCACGATCCAGTTCCAATCTCCAGTCCATGAAAAGAAAGAGGAATAGCCAAGAATCTTTGACAGCAACTGCAGATAAACCCAGCACACGATCAGATCTATGATCCATGCGAACACGCGCCGGTGAAATGCAGTAACAGCAAATTCTACCTGTATGTTGAAACCCGTATCTAGTCTTACCAAACTCATGCTGCGCTAAATTTAATATTTAATATTTAAAGTTTATAGTTCTAAATTGTATATTGGAAACCACCGCTCCCGGCTCATGCGGAGAACTAAATCAAATACCCAGTGAGAGAAGGTCTCTTTATCAGGAAGAATATTGAAAAATGGAAACAATACCAGTACGAAAGAAGTTCTGATCCAGATGAAATGGCGAAGGAGTTCACAGAGCTGGTTAACGATCTCGGGTATGCGAAAACTTTTTATCCGCACAGTAAGGTAACCCAATACCTGAACGGACTCGCATCAAAAATCTATCTCGGCATTTACAAAAACAAAAAGGAAGACACTTCAAGATTCTGGAACTTCTGGAAATACGAATTGCCCCTCACCGTAAGTAAATACCATCGTCATCTTTTATATGCATTCCTGATCTTCACTTTGTTTGGAGTGATGGCTGCCATTTCTGCCGCGCATGACGATACATTTGTTCGCGGAGTGCTTGGCGATGGTTATGTAGAAATGACCGATGAAAATATTTCCAAAGGCGATCCGTTTGGTGTTTACAAAGACAAGAATGCGATCACAATGTTCGTGTCGATTGCACTGAACAATATTAAAGTATCCTTCATCACCTTTGTAGCCGGCTTCCTGCTTTCGGTGGGCACTGTATGGCTGCTATTCAAAAACGGTGTGATGCTCGGCGCGTTCCAGTATTACTTTTTTGCTAAGGGATTGGGATTGCAATCTGTACTGGTGATCTGGATCCATGGCACACTTGAAATTTCAGCAATCATCATTGCAGGTGCCGCTGGACTTATAGTTGGTAACAGTATATTGTTTCCCGGTACGCTGAAAAGGGTTCAGTCGTTACGCAACGGCACAAAAGATGGATTAAAGATCATGATCGGTCTGATACCTGTATTTATACTTGCCGCATTCTTCGAAGGTTTTATCACAAGATATTCTACTATGCCAAGGCTGATCAGCATCTCGATACTGGCGGGATCACTGGCCTTTATTATCTGGTATTTTGTTCTCTTCCCGATCAGGGTTGCAAAAAAGGCTGCTGCACTTTCAAAACCTGCGCGGCAATGAGAAGAGGGTTATTGATCGCGTCTGCATTTACCTTAACAACACTTGCGATTGCCTGTGATGATAATTCAGGGGTTCGTGAAGCCCCTGTTGAGGTAAGCAGCGTTGATTCCATTGGTCCTGTTTATATTGACCTTGACAGTGCTGTGAATGCTGATCAGGATTCTTCAGTAATTGCGATTGATTCTTTAACAAGTGTTTATTATGATACTGCTGCTGATCCTTCATACGACGATGAAGATGATGATGCGCCGGCATTTGTAAGACCTTATATCGTTCCCGACACACTTGCGTTTCGCGAAGTATCTGCACCCGATGTGGCTGCTTTGAAAAAGAAAAAAGAATTTGAATACGCAAATGATCCCGCATACTGGCAGGAGGAAAAAAAAGAATACAGCGAAGGTTTTATTGATAAATTCTTCCGTTTCTTCCAGAGACCAGCGGTCCGCAACTTCCTGTTTGTTCTGTTCGTTTTGTTTGTGATATACATAATCGTGAGACTTGTGATCTCCAACAATATGCTTGTGTTCAGCAAACGTTCTCAAAAGCGTTCCGACAAGTCAGAACTGGCAGATGATACCGAGCTTAATGCAGCTTCGATCGATGATCTTCTTCGCAAAGCACTTGCAGAAAAAGATCAGCGTGGTGCAGTGAGATATCTTTATCTCAAAACGCTTGAGCTCCTGAATCGCAAAGGCTGGATCGTTTATCATCCTGAAACTACGAATCATGCTTACCGCGCCCAGGTGAACAGGTTTGCAAAGGGAAGAGAGTTTGAATTTTTGTGTTCAGTATACGAATATGTATGGTACGGTGAATTTGCAATGAATGAACAACAGTTTGATAAGGTGCTGCACAATTTTACACATTTTCAGAATTCATTAAAGGTTTGAGAAAGCTTTCATCATATAGCAGATCGGGACCGATCATGATCATTATGGTCATGATATGTATGATTATATCAGGCTGTGGTGGCAAAAGACTCAACAAGCAGGTTACGCTCTGGAAGAACGATAAAATTCCATACGGAACCTGGTATGCGTTCAATCATTTGAAATCAATCTATCCGGATGCAGATGTTGTGGTAAATAAAGATGCTCCGACCTTTTATGATCTTAAGAGCTTTCTGTCGGAGAAAAGTACTTCATCAAAATCTGAAGATTCGCTGAGAGCCGCTTACCTGATCATATCACCTGTTATTGCGCCAGGTTCTGCTGAGCTCGATGGTATTTTTCGTTTTATAGGAGAAGGCCATCATATCTTGATGTCTTCATTCGATTACTCTGAAGCACTGCTTGATAGTCTCAGGTTAAAGACTGTATCTGCCTATGCTTCGTTTAATGATGATGATTCACTGACGGTGAGTATAATCCATCCCACAAACTATGATACCGCAAGTTTTACTTACCCTGGTTTTGGTGATGATGATGCCATCTCGAAATATGATTCTTCTATAACTGAAGTGATCGGGTTCGATCAGAAGAAAAGACCAAACTTTATCCGCTTCACATACCAGGGCGGAGGATCGATCCTCCTGCATTTTGCGCCGATGGCGTTCACAAACTTTTTCCTGTTACATAAGGATAATAAGGCCTACTACGATGAGGCGCTTTCCTATATTCCGCAGGATGTGGATGTGGTGATGTGGGATGATTATTTCCGCAGTCATCGTTATGGCGATAACCAGGAGAAAAGTGATTTCTCTGCATTTCGGTGGATGATGAAACAGCCGCCACTGGCCTGGATGCTTGCGGTGCTGCTTGTGTTGTTCACGCTGATCTATTTGTTTGAATCAAAGCGCAGACAGCGTACGATACCGGTTAAAACACCGTTGAAGAACTCATCAGTAGATTTTGTGAAGACGATCGGTCGATTGTATTTTCAGCGACGTGACAACAAAAATCTGACGACAAAACTTACCACGCATTTTCTTGACCAGGTAAGACAACAATACAATATCACAACTTCAACGCTCGATAAAAATTTTGAGAAGAAACTGGC
>JBEVNF010000321.1:0-11704 GCA_040508255.1 Flavitalea sp. | reverse complement strand
TTAATTGGAAAATCACCTCTTTTAGTAGCGAATACTACATCCAGGATGAATGTTTTTACAGCGGCATCACCATTATAAACACGCAGTACCGTACTGCCCGGTACTGGCCTTGCAGACTTGAATGTAGCTCCCTGCTCTTTGAATCCCTGTTGCCATTCGGTAAATCCATATGAGATACGACCTTCCGGGCCAACGGCTATATAGTCATCGTTGTAAAATCTTGTACTATCTCCTTTCCTGCTCAACTCTGCAATCGCTCTGCGATCTTCCGGGAATGAGGTGGTATCATATTTCCCGGCCGGGGGAAGTTGTGCAATTGATGATAAAACAGAGAGCATAAGTATGCAAAGCATCAGATTTTTTTTCATGATCGCAATCTAAAACACGTACGCTTACTAAAACGTGTGATTGTGTGAGCAATATGTGTGAGAGCGTGAACTGCAGGATTAACTGTGTGAAAAACTTTTTCAGCGATTTGGCAGAGCGAACGGAGCTGTCTTGTTTGAGAAAACCGCCGGATTTAACTCAGACGGCTTCCTAAAACCCGGCAAATGTTATCCGGTGACTTTCAAGGAGTCGATCAGATCATTCTTCAGTCCTAAATGAAACCGGAGAACAGCGGGACTACCCGGGAATGTGCCGGATACCTCTGCAGTCAACACCCCGCCTGATGCAGACTCATCATACTTAAGCGGCTTCATAACAGACCGGTATTGTTCATTTGAATGTTCAATCCATTGGCGGATTTCTTCTTTGCCCGTATGCACCTTGCCTTCATCGTGGACGACGGCCGTATCAGTAAAACATTCCACGTAAGCTTTGCTGTCATAATTGTTCTGAGTTTCGACAAAGCGTTGTACTAATTGATGTAGTTTCATAACTGGTTTTTTATTTTAAATTGTTGGTATTGTTCCTCCATCGATAATGAATTCAGTTCCGCTCAGATAGTTAGCTCTTGGTGACACCAGGAAGCCGACAAGCTCCGCCACCTCTTCCGGTTCAGCAGGCCGGCCATATGGTATTCCACCCAAAGCGCTCATCACACTTTGTTCTGCTTCTTCAATGGAAACATTTGTGCTCAGGGAAATTCTTTCAAGAAAGTTTTTCACATTTTCAGTCCTGATCCATCCTGGTGAGACTGTAAGGACCCGTAAACCTTTCGGGGTAACTTCTTTCGATAAACCTTTGCTGTAGTTGATCAGTCCGGCCTTTGCTGCCGCGTATGGAAGTGTTGCATCATACAAAGGAAGTTTTCCCTGGATCGAAGCAATGTGAATGATCACACCGCTGCCATTTTGAAGCATCTGTGGCAGAAAGGCCTTGTCTAACCTTACCGGAGCCAGTAAATTTGTACTGATCACTTTTTCCCAGTCTGCATTACTCAATGCAGCAAAGCCACCGCCTGGTGTTTCTGAAGCTCCCAGATTATTGATAAGAATATCCAACCTGCCAAAACGATCCAATGTTTGCAAAGCGACGCTATCTGCTGCATCAGTAATACTCAGATCGGCGGGAATGAAATGAAGGTCCGGATCTGTATGATCTGGTTTATTTCTTGCAGTGATCACTACGGTTGCACCTGCAGCTTTTAATCGTTGTGCAATTGCCTTTCCCGCACCTTTTGTACCACCGGTTACCAATGCTATTTTTCCGGATAACTCATTACTGTAATTGATTTCTTGTGTCATATATGTTTGTTTGTTGCACAAATCTCGGGTAACAGTCAGCCTTAGAAAATGGCCAAATGCACCCTAAATATGTTCAGATTTCTTCGCCGGGTTTATTATGTTGATATATTCGTTTTAGAATTATCACTATCTTTTTGCAATTAGTCTATCGCAGCACGCATTATGAAAAAAAAGAAAGAACATATTGAGAATCTGACCATTGATCTTTTAAGATCAAGATTGGATATAAACAGCACGTGCAATGGCTTGTACGTATTCGATACTGACGCCGAAGAGATGGATATTTCATACCTGTCACCTTATCGTTCAGATCATAATTCGATCCATCTTATCACTGACGGTGAGGTTAATGTGAAGATTAATCTGCTCGACTATACCCTGAGAAAAAACGACCTGGTATTGTTTACATCAAATATGATACGTCACTTCGAAACTGTAACACCGGATTGCAAGTCGAAGAATCTGCTTTTTTCAGATGAGTATCTTTTAGGCGCAGCGATCCCATCCAAAACGGCTGAAGCTTTCAATTTTCTCTCCGGCATCATTAAGCCGGTCGCTTCGCTCAGGGAGGATCAGGCAGAACTGATACTTACCCAGATCAAAGCCCTTGGATTGAAATTGCAGCAAAACCAAAAAAATGCATTTTATGCTGAGGATATCGTGCGTAATCTGTTTTCTGCACTGATTTTTGAAGTTGGTGCATTGTATCAAACCGGTGACAAACCATATGTGGTGGCAGGTACAAGAAAGGAAAACGTGGTGCACCAGTTTCTCAAACTTCTAATGAAAAAATTTAAAGAAGAAAAAAGCGTTCAGGCTTATGCTGACATGTTGCATATCACACCAAAATATCTTACTACCGCAACGCGTGAACTTACGGGCAAGTCGGCAGGTAGTTTGATTGACGAAATGATAATTGTTGAAGCGAAAGTTCTTTTAAATGAATCGGGAATGCCCATAGCTCATATAGCAGAGTCGTTGAACTTCAGCGACCAGTTTGTATTCAGTAAGTTTTTCAAAAAACATTCAGGTCAGAATCCCAGCAGCTTTCGCAGGTCCGTCTGACAGTTGGCATCAACAATATCAGATCGTTGATATTGAAGCCCTGACTTTTGTAATTGATACTATAACGGAAGCTGAACCAACAAACAGCAACCTTCACCTGGAGAAGATACAATCTCAATTTTACCATCAAGGATTTCTGCGCGGTTTCGAATATTGGTAAGACCAATACCGGAACTGGTCGTGTTCGTATCAAATCCAATCCCATTATCCCGGATGATAAGCCCGACGCTGTTATCGCCAAAATTTAGGATCAATTCTACGTTGTCTGCTTTCGAATATTTTTCGATATTGTTCAACTGTTCCTGGGAGATCCGATACAGTGCTTCCTTATGACTCAAAGGCATTTCTGACAGGTGATCACCATCGTAATAAATATCGATTGTTCTTTTGTCGTTGTGATAGATAGTCACAAGATTCGCAAGCGCATTGTTCAAACTCACTTCTGCAAACCTTGGCATTACCATTCTATGTGAAATGTCCCTTGTCTCGATCAAAGCCTCATCAATATGCTTCATACAATTCTGTATAATGGGAGACTGAGTGCCAACCTCATTGTTATAGAAGGACAGTTGCATTTTAACTGCTGCGAGAATCTGGCAGATATTGTCATGAAGTTCGCTTGCGAGTTGCGTCCGTTCAGCCTCCTGCGCTTTTAATTTTTCTCTTGCAATGATTTGCTGTTCTCTTTTTTTCACAACCTCCTTCTCACCTGCAAGTTTCTTTAAGACGGTGATATCCTGTATAGTACCACTCATCCGCATAGCTTGTTGTTCACTATCAAAAAAGACTCTTCCATTTGCCAGCACAGAACGTTCGCCTTCTCCGTCCTGAGCCTTTAGTGAATATTCAACCTGGTACCTGCCATCCGATGCCGGATCGAATGACTTCTGTATCTGTGCTTCGACTCTGTTACGGTCGCGGTCTGTAATACTGTGTAGAGCTAACGACAAATCAAAATCCTCTCCCTCTGGTAAATTAAACCATTTGGTTAGCCGGCTATTCGCCGTGAATTTGTTGGTTCGCACATTGTAATCAAATGTTCCAAGCTCAGCGGCATCAAGCGCAAAATTAAGCTGCTGATGTTTTTCTTCCAGCGCCTGGAACATTTTTACCTTTTGTGTTGTTTCTATGCAAGTCACAATCAGACCCATTATCTTACCTACCTCATCGGTCAGCGCGCTATAACTGAAGGTCCAATAACAGGTTTCCGATTTGCCATTGCGTACCATTGGAAACGGGAGATCGTCTTTCCGCACCGTTTTACCATTATTGATCACTTCATCCACCAGTGGAGTAAGCAGATCCCAGAGATCAGCCCAGGCGTCCCTGAAACACATTCCCAAAATCACGGGATGTTTTCCGTCGTTGCCGAGGCTTTCGCGGTACGCGTCATTATAGAAACACAGCATATCCGGACCCCAGGAAATAAACATGGGAAATCCGGAACGAAGTATTATTCCAAGTGAGGTTTTTAGAATTGGGGGCCATGTTGCAGGATCGCCGAGGGATGTATTGGTCCAATCAAAATTCCTGATCAATGATGGCATTTCTCCATCCATGTCAAGGAATGCATCTGCAGCTGAAGGCATACTTTACAATTTAGTGGCCAAAATTGTACCCAACAATGAGTGTCACATAGCGACACCCATTGTGAGTTTAAAAAATTTTGCTACTGTTTAGTGTCTGCCTTAATCTGATCGCGAACCTCTCTAGCTCTGGAATTTGAGAGGTAGATCTGGAATCCTAGTGACAAATTTAAATTATTTGAGGTTGGCGCAGTTCCAAAACCCACAATTCCGTTGTACTTGAATAAGCCTTCGAGTGCAATATTGGGAGTAATAAAATATGCAATACCAGGACCAATGCCAAGTCCCAGACCATTGGTGTTGTCACCAACTGCAGGATTATCACCCTCAATACCTACCGTACCTTCTGCAAAAAAACGAGTATTGCGAACTACCGGCGCATCAGCCGCACCCAGGTAATAACGCGCGAGTGCACCTACACCATAATTTACGCTTGTTCCGGCTCCCTTTGCAGTTGCAAGGCCCGCAGCTACGTAGGCACCTACAGCGACATTATCCCTTATGAACCATGCAGCCTTAGGATTGATCCTGAATGAAAAATTCCCCCCTTTGTCCAGCCCAAGATTGAGATTTGTAATTTCCGACCCAATTAATACATTACCTCTTTGAATCTGGGCATTCACGGTTGACGAGTGGAGAGCTGCAAGCATAAGCATCCCACACATGATCTTCTTCATAATTTCAATTTTTAATGTGAAATATATCAACTACTAAACTTGTGCCTGCCATGATCTGTGTTCATTTGAAAGATACTTCTGAGGGTTAAACTATTGCACCAGATTGAGGAGCAGCAAGGAATATATTTTGCAGTTACCGGCTAAAAGTCTCTCATCAGCCAACCAGTTACTACATGCAAAATTTTAAAGACAATCCAATTTTTATCGTAGATGAGGACAAAGACGATCTGGAATTCATCGCGGAAGCAATCAGGGAATCCGGCTTTCAGAACAACATAGAAGTATTTAATTCAGGCGAGGAGCTACTTTCGCGGTTAAAAATTCCGCGGAACAGGCCATTTATCATTTTATGCGAACTTAATCTCCAGGTAACTGACGGCATCGAAGTTCGTAAGATGCTTGCTGAAAATTTACCTGATCTGCTAAGCAGTATTCCATTTGTTTTCTGGTCATCAAGTGCTTCGCCCGGCCAGGTAAGACAAGCCTATAAACTTTGGTCGCAGGGTGTATTTTTAAAACCTTCATCAATTGAAAAAATTGGTGAGGCAATTCAAACGATACTTAAATACTGGACCTTATCCGGTCACCCGGCATAACGATCCTTACATGATATTCCGGTATGGATGAAAATCTGTACAAACATGATTGTACAAAAAACTCCCAGATCAGGACCTATTTCCGTATATTACTATAAGAGAAAGTAAAACGCGGAAAATGAGTGCAGTTAAGATTTTATTAGCAGAGGATCACATGATCGTTCGCAGCGGAGTAAGGATGATCCTCGAGTCAGAATTTGGAAAGATCAGTCTCACCGAAGTAGATAACTCCATCGATCTTTTCACAGCAATAAAAAGTGACGACTTCAATTTATTGATCCTCGATCTTATATTACGCGATGGCAATAATTTCAGGTTAGTTGAAACCATAAAGACCATAAAGCCAGAACTTAAGATTCTTTGCTTTACAATGCTACCTGAGTTCGTATATGGTAAACGATTGCTGACAATGGGCGCTTCAGGCTTTATCAATAAGAGGCGCACAGATCTTGAATTTTTGAACGCAATCCGGAAAATCCTCAACAATCAAACCTATGTGAGCCAGGCACTTTCAGACGACATAGTGAAGGGTGCCTTATCACAAAAGTCAGTAAATCCGTTTGAAGAATTGTCAAACAGGGAATTTCAGACCATGCTGATGATGCTGGAAGGGAAAACTACCAAAGATATAGCAGGTGACCTTTCTGTACAGGGTACGACAGTGGCTACATACAGGAGCCGCCTTTTTGAAAAGCTGAACGTTACTTCGGTCATCGAGCTACATAACCTCGCTTCTGTGTTCAGCATAATTTAAGGGGATTGTGATATTTACTCTTGTCCCTTTGTCTTTTGCACTTAGAAACTCCAGCTTAATTCCCAGGAGCTTCGCAATATCACCAGTCATGATCAGACCTATTCCCTTCCCTACCAGGTTGCTTGTCCCCGGCGAAGTTGCATCATCAGGGTGATTGTTGATCTGCTCAAGATGCCCCTTGTGGATGCCCATACCGGTATCCTGCACGATTATTACTATTGCATCAGCAAACCTGGCTGAATTGATCGTCACTTCACCACGTATCGTAAATTTTATAGCGTTGCTGAGAATATTGTGAATAATAATACTCAACAAACGACGGTCAGAATAGCAGGTTGAAGTTTCAGCGACATTATTCCTGACCATGACTTTTCGTTCTTCAGCAAGCCCGGCAAAAAACTCACATTTTTCTTCAACAAGATCCCTCAGCAAAATATGATCAGATCGCAATTGCATATTTTCATCCTGGATCTTCATCCAGTTCAGAAGATCATTTGAAAGATTGATAAGCTGAATTGACGCCTGTTCTATTTTACCCAGACCGTTCATGACAGCAGCCGGATCTTTGTCTAAGATCCTTCCCATTTGTTTTGCAATCAAAAGAATAAATTGAAGTGGTGTTGAGATATCGTGAGACAATCCGGAAATCAGTTTGTTTTTTATATATAGTGCCTGCTCAAGTTTCATGGTCTGTACAGCAACAAGGGCCTCAAGGTTCTTTTTTTGCGCCAGCAACAACCTGGTACGGATATAAAAAATCACAAACGCTATTACAAACGCTCCAAACACCAGCAACAACCCAAACAGCCACGATTCTGTGAAAGACTGCTCAACGTTGAAACGATAAGTGATCACAGAATAGTTGTCAATTCCGAACCCAATCCGTTTCCTTATATGCAAAACATATGACCCGGCATCAAGCTGACCGATCAATATCTCATTATTTATATCTACTGCTGTCCATTCTTCAGCACCCGGTTCTGATCCGGAAAGTTTATATTCAAGCAGGTTATTTTCTTTGTTGCCCCAGTTAGGTGAAGACAAGAGGATTCGGATTTCTCTGAACCTGCGCCGAAGTTGCAGACGCTCTGCTCCGGGGTCCATTTCAGCACCGTTTACTGTCATTTTTTCTGCACATATCACACCAGAGGGAAGTCTTGGTTTTACAAGGGAAGGATCGAACCAGACGAGACCGTTCATAGACGGAATTGAAAGCTTACCGGATGGGAGGCTGATATACGCAGGCTGGCATCCACCATTAAACTCATTTGTAGAGAACCCATCACTTACATCATAGTAATGATAATAGGGAGTTGATCTGTTTCTATTTTTCGTCCATAGGATGAGATCTTTTTCAGCCATCTGAAAAATTCCTTTATTGGTTGGTACCCAAAAAAATCCGGAACTATCCGGTATCAAACTATGGGAAAACTGCAGGTATTTATTTTTGTCGAGTGGAAACATTGAAACCTTGTTGTTTATCACAACGCCAAACCCGTGACCATAAGTTGTAAACCAGATGCGACCGGCAGTATCAATATGGAGATACCTTACCTGTGCATTGGTGCCAGGCAGATTTTCAAACCGGCCATTTGATTTATGATACCGGAAAATTCCATTTGCTGTCGCTAACAAGATCTTATCACGCGACTCCTGGGCAACATAATTTATCTCACCCATCAAAGGATTGTATACACGAGTATCAGATATGAGTGAATAGTACTTACCGGAAGATATATAACCCAGGCTTTCCGTAGTCGCTATCCACATCCAGGCATCCTGGTCCTTGTAAACACACTTTAGTATACCCCGGAAACCGTATTGCCGAACCTTCCTCCCCGAACTCAAATCAGTTTTATAGATCATGTTATTTGCTCCGAGCCAGGTCATCCCCTCTTCATCAGTAAAAAAAGTTCTGTTATTCAGATCGTCGAGAACCTGCGGCGTAACTGCGTTACCGGAAGAATCAATAAAGGTTCCCAGGCCTGAAAAAATCTTACCTGACCTGGGAAGATAAGTTTGTGCATAAAAAACCGATAGTGGATTATCTATAGAAAGCATTTCACCCGCTACTGATCTGAAAGATGGTTTTCTCAAAATTGATAAGCCATTGTTAAGCGTGCCTACAAACATCTGAGAGCTATCTTTTACAAGAATATTCCTGATCACGCTGTAACCGGGAATAGCGGTTGAGATCATTTTCAAAGATGCATTCGAATTATTATCCAGATGCAACGCACATAATCCTTCGCTGAAGATGATATAAATATTTTCCTGCTCATCCTTTCTGAATCCAATCGGAACTCCGCGAAATTGCGCGGTGTGTTTTATGGACGTAGGGTGCAGACCCCCACTATCTATTGAAAAAAGTTTCCATGCGGGATCAAGGTAATAGACCTTTTTATCTTTTTCAAATACCAGCCCCCTTTTGTAAGATTCAGGCATAGCTGTTATACCGGTGAGTTGCCGGTTGGTGTACCATGCAATAAAACTGCGATGACAAAGAAATGCCTTCTGTTTCGCAGAATCATAGAGGGCAAGTTTCACCGGAGCGTCTCCAGATAATTTTTGTAATGGAATCTCCCATGCCGGCCAGCGTGGAAGCCTTGGATCAACTCCCCAGTTGTTGCTATGTATTTTCTCGTTGTATGCTGTTACATATAACGGTTTTGTTTTTACTACGATCACAGATTTATCCTCTGTGTAAACATAAAGCGTGTCGTCTTTACCCCTACTGATACTCACCATTCTGTTACCTTTTAGTCCGGGAATATCCAGGCTGGTATAGGTAAAGAATTTGTTGCCATCAAATTTCACCAAACCGTTTTCGGTAGCGAGCCATAAGTAATCATCCTGCATGGACATGGCCTTGATGCTATTCTGAGGAAGTCCGTTTATGTCGGTATAAGTGGTGGCTATTTTGTATTCATCGGATGACTGTGAGAAAAGTTTATGAAATGAGATCAGGACAAATACTAGTAACTGAACTGACCTTGAAGGAAATGATCCCATCGTCAGACGGTAGATAAATCTCCTGCGCATCACGTTTTTTTGGCTAAGCATTTTCACTTTCAATGTATAACAAGTTAACAAATGGAATTGTGAAAACACCAACCAGCGATGAGCATTATACATCTAAATCGTGTAGCTATTTTGCCACAGGATTTTGATGATTATACTACATAAAATTGCGGACCGATAAGGCAATTTTGAAGCGGGTAACATTGTTCCAGGCATTGCGCAACAATGTTTGTAAAATTCAAAATTGCAGGGCATGGACAAAGTTTTTAAATACTCCGAACCCTGGTTACGCCTCGTAAGGCTGCTCAGAGATCTGGAGAATGACTCAATATGGGGTCTCGCTATTGAACGTTCATTTGCTGAATCGTACGATATGGATGCTCTGCTGGCGCAACTGGCGGAACAGGTGAATGAAAGCCCGAATACAATGGAAAAGATCATCGGTACGGAGGCCGTTACTATTATAAAACAATACCTGTTACCTGCGGTGAAAAGGTTGTAAAATTGAAAGGTTATTAAGATGGAAAATTTGCAGTATGGGGAGGAGTTTATAGCGATTTCGAAAATCCTGATAGTAGATGATGATTCAGATGATTGGGAGATAATCACGGAAGCCCTCGGTATGATTCGTTCTGATTTCAGCCTTGCCTATGTTTCAAATGGAAAAGAAGCATATGAATTGCTTGCAAAAGCAAATTACCAGCCGGATCTTATTCTGTTAGATCTCAATATGCCTTTGATAAACGGGTATGAATTTCTGAACATCAGGATGAGATTACCTGAAATCGCAAAAATTCCTGTGATCATTCATTCCACATCAAACGCGAAACATATCTCTGACCATCTGCAAACTCTTGGCATTAAAGAATTTGTTTTGAAGCAACCGAGTCTGAACGGAATGGTGAACTCGTTGGCCAGTGCGATCAAAAATCTGTTTGACTAATAATTTTAAAAAATAAAATTACTCCGATGCCATCGTGCCAGATGAGATAGTTCACTACGCAATGGCTCCTCTATTAAAGTGTCATCAACCTGTGTAAATCCTGGTATTTACTCACAACAAGTCGCTTTATCAGTCTATTCCTATTCAGAACAGGGGTGAAAGTTTTGGCGGATCAACTGAAAGTGCGATTGACAATAGGCTGAATTTTGTGTTCAGGGTGGATTAAGAACATTCAGGCCCGAAATCAATTTCAAGCCTGAATGGTATTTAGCTTATACCAACTCACCCAAACCAAACAACGTCAAACCTTTTCCATACTGAGTCGCTATCGCTTCGTTCGCTGCGCGAACAAACTCACCGGTTATCGGATCAACAACTGTTCTTAATGGTCTCTCCCCTTTTTTCTGACCAACAAGGTTCGCAATTGCATCAGCGACATCCTGCGGATTTGGATTTGCCTCCTGGATCAACTGACCAACAGCAGCCATCATCTTCCCTGAGACTTCTCCTACTGCACTGTAACCGGCATTCACAGCATCATCAGAACCAAAGTTGAACTTCTGGTTCATCTCCGTTGGAAACGCACCTGGCTGGAGGATCGCAACATCAATACCAAGTGGTCTCAGTTCATAATGCAACCCTTCACTCAACCCTTCGAGACCAAATTTTGATGCTCCGTACACCGATGCAAATGGAAAAGAAAATCTGCCAAATCCACTTGTCACATTTATGATCAAACCTTCTGACTGTCTGCGCATGGCTGGTAATACCTGCTTTATCAAACGCCATGGTGCAAATACATTCACGTCAAACACAGACTGAACATCTGCAGATGTAAAACTTTCTGTAACACCGTTCATCGAATATCCGGCGTTGTTAACGAGTACATCTATTGTTCCTTCGTTTGAAATGATTGTTTCTACTGCTTGTTTCACGCTTGCATCATCGGTGATCGCAACATCGAGAACCGTTACATTTTGCACAGCAGAAAGAACGGTTGCTTTCTCTGCGTTCTTACCTTTTGTGTCTCTCATCGTTGCATACACCTTGTGTCCCAACGCTGCGAGGGTATGCACGGTCAGCCATCCAAATCCACTGTTTGTTCCTGTGATCAATACAATCTTTTTGCTCATCTTTTTTATTTTTAATGATGATGCAAATCTCACCAGCAATTGTCGTATAAAATTTACCATTTGGTAAAAAACGGGATCAACGTACGTTTCTTCGGATCCTGCTGAGTGATTGTTGTGTGATACCAAGGTAAGAAGCAACATAAGAAAGTGGTATCCTGTTTAACAGGCTTGGGAAAGCTTCTATAAAAGATAAATATCTTGTGGTTGCATCTTCAGAAACCAATGGACTTCTTCTTTCCAT
>JBEVNF010000278.1:0-7620 GCA_040508255.1 Flavitalea sp. | reverse complement strand
CTGGATAAAGAAGTTTGTTCGCAACGAACTTCATTGTTTCCGGGTTTGGTGTCATCTCGGTATATATGCTGATGACCGGGTTTCCTGTCTTAATCATGCTAACTAATTTGCTACAAAAGTAACACAGTTTATGTCTTTTGGTTGGGCTTTTTGAAAAATGATGGGAGATTTTAACGTGGGCAGACAATTCTTTCAGCAGAGCCGGGACGGCAGTTACATTTAGGTCCGGCTTTGGATGCCCGGTAGTTGATCCAATGAGCAGAAACGATCAGCAGAACCGCTGCTCCCAGCAGCCAGTATTGATTGTGATGCCAGATTTGCTTCGCTACCAATGCTAACGCACCTCCCGCGAACAACCAGATCGGCAGCAAGCGATGATGATGTTTACGGTAACCATGCCACAAAGCAAAAAATCCGATCACAATCGCAACGGCGATCATAACATATTCAAACGCAGCATTTTCAATGATATTGATGCCGAAAACCGGGAGGGAAGTTATCGCCAGCGGAAGAATGGCGCAATGGATCGCACATGCTATTGAAGTCACTATTCCCGCCGCGTCAAGGTTGATCCGAAAATTCATGACTGCAAATATAAAGGATGAAATTTGATATATGCAACAAAGTTGCAAATCATTTGTTATGATACTTACAAATGCTTGTTGAATGCTGACGGCACGTTGTAACTTTGACCTTCCATTATGAGCAAGAGATTTTTAGGTTATGCGGTTTTCTTTGTCATCCTTGCAGTAGGCTTCTATTTCGCAATGACGAAGCTTATTCCTGGTTTTGGCGACAAAAAACTCCCTGTGATGAGCACCGTTCGTCCGTTCAGTTTCATCAACCAGGATGGTAAACACGTTTCGGAAAAAGATGTTTACGGCAAGGTGTATCTGACTGAGTATTTCTTTACAACATGTCAGAGTATCTGCCCGATCATGAATACCAATATGATCGGCATTTATGAAAAATTCAAAAACGAACCGAATTTCGTGATCGTTTCTCATACCTGTGATCCGCAGAACGACAGCGTATCCCGTTTAAAATATTATTCCGACTCATTAAAAGTTGATACCAAAAAATGGTGGTTCCTGACGGGACGCAAAGACAGTCTTTATACCGCTGCACGTATCAGCTATCTGCTCGACGATCCGCAGAATAACCTGAAGAACATTGAAGATCAGTTTATGCATACACAGTTCTTCGCACTTGTTGACAAAAATGGTAAGGTGAGAAAGATCTATGATGGTCTCAAGAAAAACGAACTCGCAGAACTCGACAAGGATATTCCGGGCTTGTTACGTGAGCCGGCAACTGATAAGCGTTTTGCGAACAATCTGTTCGGCAACTAGTTATTGGTAAAGAGAATATCAATGTTTGTAAATTTATGGTGTTGATGGAAATAGAGATAGACCATATTCTTAAAAAGAACCAGTTAAGCGTAACCGGCAGCCGCAAGAAAATACTCGAACTTTTCCTGCAAAGCAATGGCGCGCTCGCTCATGCAGATATCGAGAAGAAAACAGGTGAGAAGTTTGACAGGGTAACGGTTTACCGCACACTTCAATCTTTTCTCGACAAAGGAATTATTCACACTATTCCTACCGCCGATAACTCTATCCGATACGCACTCTGCAAGGATGATTGTTCTGAAGGACATCATCACGACAATCATGTTCACTTTGTTTGCAGCAAATGCAGTAACACAATTTGTCTTGATCATGTAACCGTACCAACTGTAAAATTGCCTGCAGGTTTCAAAGCACAGGAAGTTCAGATGGTGGTGAATGGTGTATGCAAAACTTGTTTATCGTAAGTGGTGTTCCGCTCAAAACCCCGTTATAAAAGATCTGAATCCCCCGAAGTTTTATTGGTTGAAGGGCTAAACATAAGAAAGCCCCGATGTAGAAACACCGGGACTTTTGGTTAAGGCTCTGATTAGTAGCTATTTAGAACAGATTTTACTCTGTATTGATATCAAGTACTTATAATGTGCATACAAAGATAGTGGCTTGATTGTACAATTTCTATACCACGTTATGGGTATTTTTTTCGCCTACTTTAAAATTTCTTCATATTTGTTTCTTACAAAGTCTGTAAGTTCTTTTATATGAGCCGGAGAAAAGTCAAAAACCAGTCCTGCTGCCTTGTACAATTCAGGCAAAGTTTTGGTTCCACCCAGCTCCAGCGCGTGCATATAATTGTCGAGCGCCTTGTCTTTGTTCTGTTCAAACTGCATCCAGAGTCCAATTGCCCCCAGTTGTGCAATTCCGTATTCAATATAGTAAAAAGGAACTTCAAACAGATGTAATTGTCGTTGCCATCCCGCCGAACGGTAACTTTCCAGGCCGGAATAATCAACAATTTTGGAAGAAAATTCTTCGAGTATTGATTTCCAGGCTGTGGTGATTTCTTCTTCGGTATAGTTTGGATGTTCGTAAACCCAATGCTGGAACTTGTCGATCGTTGCGATCCATGGGAAGATCGTAAGTACACGTTCCATTTGTTTTTCCTTTGCCCGTTTTACATCGGCAGGGTCAGAAAGAAATACATCAAGATGATCGAGGGTAAAAAGTTCCATCGCCATGCTGGCAACTTCTGCAATTTCCATCGGATATTCTTTGAATGAACTCAACTCGAGCGGGTGCGCAAGAAATGAATGAACCGCATGACCACCTTCGTGAACCATTGTAGTGACATCACTCATCTGACCGGCAGCGTTCATAAAAATGAATGGTGCACCGGATTCCGCCAGCGGGCAATTATAACCACCCGGAGCTTTTCCTTTGCGGCTGTCAAGATCAAGATGTTTCATTGAATCCATCTGGCGGAGACAGTCGGCAAAAAATGGTCGCAGCTTTGTAAAACACTCGATGGTTTTTGAAAGCAGTTCCTCGCCTGTTTTAAATGGCTGAAGAGGTTTTACCCCTTCCGGTTGTGCTTCAAGATCCCACGGGCGAATAGTATCGAGTCCAAGTTCTTTCTTCTTATTTGAATAGATCAGATCTACAAGTGGAAGGATGTGTTCCTTTACCGATTGGTGAAACTGATAGCAATCTTCTTTTGTATAGTCGAAACGACCCAGCTCTTTGAATTTGTAATCGCGGTAGTTCGCGAATCCTGCGTTAAGAGCGAGCTGATTTCTTTTTTCAACGAGACCTTTGTAAAGATCATTGAGCTCTGTTTTATCCTGAAGTCTGCGTTCGTTGATCTTGCGATAAACAGATTCGCGGAGTTTGCGATCGTGACTCTCAAGAAACTTTGCAGCCTGTTGAAGTGTGTATTCCTTGCCTTCAACCTCGATCGTCATCTTGCCTGAGATCACACCGAACTTTTGCTGCATCACGCTGAGCTCAGCCTGGATCGGGATGTTCTGTTCGCGAAAAAGCTCTATACTTTTTCTTACGCTGCGCAGGTAAGTGAAATATTTTTGCTGATCAAGCTTTGCTGTGAGCGGGTTATCGATAAGCTTGCGGTTAAGCTTATCCGCATAAGGCTGGATCTGTGGTTGTATTTCGAGACAGAAATAGTTGAAAGATTCTTCCAGTGCTTTATTTTCTGTGTCGCAGGTCATTTTGATCTGGCGCCAGCAGGCATCTTCGCTTACTACGGCTTCCATCTCGCTCATGTCCTTCAACCATTTTTCGAGATCAGTTCCGGTTTCAATTTTCCGGTCAAGCAGATCTTTAAAATAAGGTTCAAGACTTGCCCAGTCAGTTACCTCAAAATCCGCTGGCAGAAAATGACGCTCAAGTTTTTTTATGGATGCTTCTGGTGTCATGTATATGGTCCGACAGACGTTATTAAGTGAATAAAAGTCAAAACCCGGTGCTTAAACAAACAACCTGATTTTGACTTGCACGCTTACAGTTACCTGTAAGATTGTATTGGACTAATTTAAGACTTCTTTTTCGGAGCTGCTTTCTTTTTAACAGGCTCTTTGGTTTCGTCTTCTTCTTTCTTTGCTTTTGGAGCTGCCTTCTTCTTTGGTGCTTCTTCAGTTTCTTCAGCCTTTGCCGTTTTCTTAGCCGGCTTTGCTTCTTCTGTTTCCTTTGCTGCTTTTTTCTTTGGTGCTTCTTCTGTTTCTTCTGCAGCTTTAGCGGCTTTCTTAGCCGGCTTTGCTTCAGTTACTTCTTCCTCTGCAACTTCTGAAGTTTCGTCAGCTTCAGGGTATTCGGTTAGCTTCAGTTCCACGTCGTTTGATTTCAGCACCTGGAGCCATTTAGCCATCTTTTTAAGATCGCTGTTGTATACTCTTTCGAAGTCGATATCAGGATAAACTGATTCGAAATACTTTTTCAGCTTTGCTGCGTCCTTTCCGTCTGGTAAAGCTTCGCTGCTTTTGTCCATTGCCTGGAACACTTCAACAAGATTCACGTTGTCGCGAACCGTATATATTTCGATACTCTCAAGATGAGAGAAATTGTGAACGCGGCTTGATACAAACTTTGTACTCTTATCATCCAGTGAACGCACTATCGCTCCGTCGTTCTTGCTGCTTAACAACTCATACAATCCCGGCATACCGGTTACTGAGATAATCTTTCCGTATTCCATAATTCCGTTTGTTTAAAAGGACGTGCAATATAAATCGAATTGCGCAAACCACATTCCAAAAATAAATTTGCCGGAATTTGCGTAATATCGTTTAGTAGTCAAAACCCCAGGCTTTGAATGAATGGACCTTAATTGAGCAGCTCCGGAAGGGAGATGAGACTGCTTTTAAAAAAATTGTGGAAGCCTGGCAGGATCTGGTCTACAACACCGCCTTTGGAATCGTTCAGAATGCGGAAGACGCTGAAGATGTTGCCCAGGACGTCTTTGTGCAGGTATATGAGTCGATAAATACATTCAAAGGTGAATCAAAACTGTCGACCTGGCTATATCGGATTACCATAAGTAAAGCAATGGACCATATCCGGCGTAAAAACCGGAAAAAACGCTTTGCATTTGTCAGGGCTCTGTTCACGGATGATAATGAGGCTGTTGTGCATCCTCCCGACTTTAATCACCCGGGTGTGATCTTAGATAATCGGGAGAAATCTGCGACTTTAATGAAAGCTGTGGGCGAACTTCCTGACAATCAAAGAATTGCATTTACCTTGCATAAGATTGAAGGGTTGAGTTACCAGGAGATCAGCGAAGTGATGGAAACCACAGTCTCTTCGGTGGAATCGCTGATGCACCGGGCAAAAACGAATCTTAAAAAAAATCTTGAAAATTTTTACCGGCAGGACCAATAAGAACACAAGTTTTATTTCTGTATCACGTCAAATATTAAGTGTATGGAACCAAAAAGATCGATACCAAACCTTGTTGAATCAACGATAAACAGTCTTGACGGCTTGACCAGGGCTTCCCCGGGACCGTTTTTCTATACGAGGGTAATGGCAAGAATGGATGCTGAAGAGAAAAACCTGTGGGAAAAAGCCACGGCGTTTATCACCCGCCCCATTGTGATTGCCGTTGTGATTTGTTTTGTACTGCTCCTTAATGTAACCGCGATGTTCCAGCAAAATGAGCTGTCTTCTGAAGTTGCTTCCGAGCAGGCAGACGGAACCATTGTGGATCAGTATAAGATCGCTTCCACCTCCTTTTATGATTACACAAATGCTGAACCCTGATGAATAGCAGTCTGAAAAGCCGGCGGCTGATCGTTATCATTATTATTTTACTGCTGACCAATATCGGGATCCTGTTGTTTTTCCTTTGGCCAAAATTCAAGGGAGAAAATCCGGGACCAGGTAAGCAGGGTTATGGCATGACGGAAACTCTGAAACGCGAAGTTGGTCTTGATTCCAACCAGGTAAAGGAACTTGCACATCTTCGCGAAGAACACTGGAAGAAAATGAAACCAATGTTCGAAGATCTTCAGAATACAAAGAATAGCTTTTACGCATTGTTGAAAACCCCCGAAACACCTGACTCTGTTATATTGCGTGCAGCTGATGCTATCGCCGCAAAACAAAAAGCTATTGATATGCAGGTGTTCACACATTTCAGAACAGCCAGAACTGTTTGCACCCCGGATCAGCGTCCCAAATATGATTCAATTATACAAGTCATCATCAAACGTATGTCTGGTCCTTCACGCGGCAATAACCGCAAAGACAACAATGATCGTCGTGATAATGATAGCCACAGTAATGAAAAGAAGTAAGAGATTTTAACGCTTTTGTGCGCAAGCTATTAAAGTTGGTTATCGTCAAATCCCCGTAAACTTTTCATTAATTACTAAAAACTATATCAATGAAATCGAAATTAAGTTTCCTTGCGATCCTGATGTTTGTAGTTACATCCATCAGCTACGCACAGGGGGGAGGATTCCAGATGCCATCACCTGAAGAAAGAACGAAATCAGTAATGGAAAAACTTGTCGATCTGAAGCTCGATAAAGATCAGACGGCAAAAACAGATTCTATCTTCTCAAACTTTTATAAAGCTCAGCAAAAAAGAATGGAAGAAATGAGAGCTGGTGGCGGACAGGTTGATCGCGATGCAATGCGCGCTGAAATGGAAAAGTCAACCAATGATCGTGATGACAAGTTAAAGAAAGTCTGGACAGCAGAGCAGTTCAAAAAATTCAAAGATGATATTGAACCAACACTTCGCGGACGCGGTGGTCGTGGTCCCGGCGGTGGTGGTCGTCAATAGGTTTTCAGTTTTTCATAGTAGTATTTACTTTATTCAAAGGCTCAGATTGAGAAAAGGTCGCTAATCGCGACCTTTTTTATTTTATGAGATAGTTGTGTGTAAAATATTGGTCAGATGGATGACAAAGGGAATAACATACTTCGCACCGTGGTCACGCCCATAGTTCGCTGATATTTAGGCATTTACAAATGCCTCGAAAATTGCGGGCATGATATTAGTTTGTATTGGTTAAAATTCATTGTTATGGAAAAAATCGAAAAGCTTAAGCTAATGGACAAAATCCTTCGTGAACTAGAGGACACCATTAATAGTGAGACAGCACTCGTAAAAAAGATCGCACAACTGGAAGCAGAGAACATCAACCTTGGAGACTCTACACTCGAAAAGAAATTACCAGAAATATTCGAACAGATTGATAATGCTCTTGCGGCAACTACAGAATTACAAAACGACTATAGTGCAGCAAGAAATAAGTTTTCAAAAGATAATAAACTGGAAGAAGTACCAGAGGTTTAATAATAAATTTACAACGCCGCCTCCGTACTGGTTTAGTGGTTATACACTATCCGGCCCGAAGGCGGCTTTTTTAATTTTGCATCGATTGAAAGAGGTTCTCAATCCTTTCATAGATCACATCATATTCAGTGTAACCTTGCGCAAGAAGGTGAAATTTGCTTTGTGATTCCTGGTAAAATAATGCCGGGTATCCGGTAACCTGCAGATGCTTTACAACAGAGAATTCATATTCTGCTTTTTCAATAAACTCCTTTGACTTCAGCTGTTCAAAAAATTTATCAGGTTCTAATTGATATTTTTCCAGAAGATGACGATATGCTTCGTTGTCGCAGAGATCACGCCCTTCTCCGAAAAGCGCGTATTGAAGTTCTCCTGCAAATACTACCTGTTGACCAGGATAAATCTCTTTAAATATAGATAGCGCTATAGCTGGTTTTAACGAATCCGGAA
>JBEVNF010000276.1:0-5694 GCA_040508255.1 Flavitalea sp. | reverse complement strand
TGCCGAGATATTCGAATACTTCCTGGCTGTTTGTATGAAATATATGTGGTCCGTATTTGTGTACAAGAATACCGTCGGTATTATAATAATCATAAGTGTTACCACCAATATGATTTCTCTTGTCAACTATCAACACTTTCTTATTATTTTGAGAAGCAAGCCGTTCAGCTAATACTGCTCCTGCAAATCCGGCACCTACTATCAGGTAATCAAACATACTCATCTATTGTTGTTTTTAGTTCTTCAGATTGTTTCGCTTTCAAAGAATCGTTTATTATGTTGACCATGTCAGTAAAAGTCTGATCCCATGACATGGTAGCTAGCTCTTCATCAACAGCCTTTAACCAGGCGGGCTTTTTGGCAACCTCCATTGCCCAGTCAATCCCTTTTGCAAAGCCTGCTGCGTCACCGGCGATGAATACAAGGCCTTTGTCAGAATAAGGAGTAATCACATCATGTATCGGTGTAGATACTACTGGCTTACCACCGGCGAGGTACTCTGGTGTCTTTGTCGGAGAAATAAATCTTGTTGATTCATTGATGGCAAAAGGTATGATGGCAACGTTCCAGGCCGCAAGATGCAAAGGCAGTTCGTTATACGTTTTTGATCCCAGGTAATGAATATTAGGATTGGAAGGAAGAGTTGAAGGATCAATCTTCACCACGGGTCCGATGATTACCAACTGCAGATCAGGGCGAAGGGTCGCAAGTGATTCCAGCAAACTGATATCAAAACGTTCATCAATTACTCCAAAAAACCCCACGCGCGGCTTAGCAATTTTTTCATATTCCGGGGGAAATGTTTCTGTGGAACGTGCTGCGCCAAAATGCTTTTTATCAATACTGCTTGGAAAAGCATAAATGTTTTTATGAAATTTTTGTTTTGCTTTGAAAAGTTTTACACCACCCGTAAATACAACATCAGCCTGTTCAAATAATAAGGCTTCATTTTTTTTTAGGTCAGGAGGGGCAAAACGGAACGCAGATAACTCATCCATGCAATCGTATATGATGAGATCTGGTTTAGGCAACACTTTGCAGAATTCAATCGCCATTGGTGTGTAAAACCAAAACATAAATCGTCCGGTAACAGAAGCGTTGAACCAGTCACTGATCAAAGTTGCTGTTGTTGCCAAAACACCGAGCGGCTCATTCGCCATAACATGCGGCGTTATCACAACAATCCCATCCGTCTGAACAACTTCCAGCTTGCTTAATTCAGAAATAACAACAGCTTCTTCGATATAATAAACAAGGTTGTCTTTTGCAAAACGACTCAGCAAGTGTTGTGGTCGCTGGTAAACGAAATTCCATCTGAGATGGCTAAAGCATATAATTGTCATAATTGTATTTGTTTAATCACAGGAATACAGTGCCACACTGATAGAAGATGTTAACGATGATATATTTTCATTCATGATGTAATCATGATACTTTAAATCATCAAAGGATTGAATGACCTTTCAACCCCATTAGATTAGACCGGGAAAAAAAGGTGGTCTCTCGATCACCTTTTTTCTTTGGGAGGTATTCCAATTAATAATCAGACAGAAGAGGTAATTATTTCTTGCCGCCGGATTTTTTTGGCGACGGTTTGGATTTAGGCGAAAGTGTTTTCTCCTTGAAATCATTAAAGGCATCTGCAAGTTCCTGTAATTCGGGATCAAGACCAGGTGCAAATTCCTCCGGACGTTCAGGTGCCATAGGAATAGGATAACTCTCCCTTGGTTCTTTCATGGTAACGAGTTCGGTTCCATCGTTGAATGGTGCCGATCCACTGAAGATTTTTTCCATTTGTGAACCGTCAAGACGAAAATGGTATTGTTCGCGATGTATGCCGAAGTCAAGCAAACGTTTTACCTCCGGAAACTGTGAAGAATCAAATTTTGGAACTGGTAGTATCTTACCCCAGTTGACACCCAGTGTCTCCAATGCCTTTGCAAATGCGGCCTGGTGAGCCTCATCGCGTACAATAAGAAACGCGACTGTTGCACGCAAAGTTTTGTTCTCTGACATCTGGTAGATGCGGCATTTCTGCAGGCGACCCGTTGCTTCAAGCACGAGGTTGTCCATCAGATCCAGTACGAGGTTACCATGGTTGTGAACATAAGATCCTGACCATGGATTGCCTGCTGCATCAACCGGCAACGCACCTTGTGCACCAACAATAAAATGATGCGGGTTTTGTTGTTCTTTGGCCATATTCATAGTTGGAACTCCACCGCTACCCGGCACTTCAAATTTAGCTCCATGGTACTCGGGAGCACCATCCAGTAATCTCGCAATGGTTTTTGATATCAGTTCAACGTGACTGATCTCCTCAATACCCACACCTTGTATAAGGTCAAGGTAAGGAACACCATCGCCCCGGAAATTAAAACTTTGAAAAAGATACTGCATCATTGTGCGCATTTCACCGAACTGGCCACCGAGGCCCTCTTGTAATGCGTTTGCTGCGGACGGATCAGGTTCGTCTGCAACGATCTCGTTGATCAACGACTGTACATGATAAAACATAAAAATTAAATTGAGTTGAAAATTAAAAGGTAGAAATGTCTTGAAAAGGGGGCCGGGAAATACAGCGTGATTTTATAAGGGCGGAAATAATGATGATAGTTTATACTAATTACTGATAGCCCTGCCTTTGTTTTGGATGGCCGCTCAGTCGCCAGTACTCCAATACGACGGAAAATAATTTTCTTACGTTCTCAAACGAAGCTGGCTTTTCAAAAATACCCTGAGCCCATAGATCAAAAGTTTGCCGGATCTGAGCATCTGTTGCACCGGTTGACCAAAGCACAAACGGGATTGTTTTATGCTTTACCTGGTCACTGCTTACAAGCATCTTCCTCACCTCGATTCCATCTTTCATCGGAAGGTTCAGATCACAGATAATGATGAATGGTACCTGGATAGAAGAATGCAACTTTGCAATCAGTTCGCGCCCGGAAGTGCATGTGATGATGTCGTTGGTATAACCTAGTGAAACAATTGCTTCTGACGCAATTTCCACATCATCCTCGTCGTCATCCACAATGATGATCGGGTTCTCACTGAAATTATCCATTTAATAAATTATATGTTGATAACCCGCGAGAAGCGACAATCGTCGGGCTGAGAAGGGACCATTATGTATCGTAATTCGGTAGCTGTAAAGATGTGAACTGAACAGGATAGAGAAAGGAGATAAATAATCTTGTGGTGTCGTTTGCTGAATCTACATCAAATAATCGGCCAGCGAAATAACAACTTTGGGAATTATTAAGGCAATGATCTGTGGAAGGTCATTTGAATTTTTCGGCGGTGTTTTTCCCGATGAGATTCACCATATCGGTGATCAGGATCCGGAGCATTCTACCTGAATCGTCTGTGCTTTGCTCTGTGAGCTCATCAATAATTTCTTTTGTAGGCCTGCCAAGTCGCACAGCTTCCAGGATGGAATGATACACAAAACTCATGGCCATGGGAAAGGTTTCCTGTAATATACAAACATTAGATTACATCTATCGATCTCTTTCTCAAACGGCAACCGCTGAATTTAAACCCCATTTTTGGTTAGCGGAAAGTGTTTATGTGTGGAATACGCGAAATGATTTAACTTGAAACTCATGTTACACCACAGGCCAATTATCATCATTGATGACGATCAGGATGATCGTGATATGCTTGGAACGATCGTAAATGATCTCCAGATCACGAATGAAGTTATTTTTCTTCACGACGGCAAGAGCGCTTTTGAGTACCTTAAAACTATGGAGTCACCAGCAGCTTTGATCATTTGTGATATCAATATGCCGAAAATGAATGGCTTCCAATTAAAGCGCGAAATTAATAAGGACCCCGGGCTAAATGTCAAATGTGTTCCGTTCTTTTTTTTGACTACCACTGTGAGTAAACAGGCTGCTGAAGAAGCTTATTCGCTGGGTGTGCAGGGATTCTATGTAAAAGAAAGCAGTTTTGATGGAATGACGGATGTAGTAAAGTATATGCTCGAATTCAGTAAACACGGCATTTTTCCGAAGGATCTTGAAGATGGTCGCTTGAACAATTGACCTTAGCCCGGGTGATTGTTAAAATAACCCAGCACTCCGGAGTTCTCTCTACCCTTTTGGTGCTCAATCAATAATTACTTAGCGTTCTGCTTTTTATTTTTGAGAAGCCAGTTTGCACATTGGTAGTAGGCTATCGCTTTTTTAGCCGTAATGCTGTCAACTTTAATTGCGGTTGCACGACCGGTAAAAAAATCAGGATGAAATTGGGTAATCTTTTTTATGGGCGATTGAATAATAAGACTCGTGTCGTTCAGATATCCCAATCCCTGGTAAGTAGCAATAAAGGCTTTGTGTTTTGCAGGATCCATATGAAACAGATCCTGACCGAAAAATTTAGAGCGATAATTCATTCTCAGAAGACCGAGTATTGTAGGCGCGATGTCAACCTGGGAAGCGAGCTCTGTATACTTGCCTGGTTTAATGATCCCGGGAGCATACATGATCATCGGAATGTGATATCCGGTAACGGGAAGTTCCACACTCCCTGCACTACCTGCACAATGATCAGAAACGATTATGAAGATAGTATTGCTGAACCACTTTCTTTTTGACGCCATTTGTAGAAAACGCCCGATTGCATAATCTGTATATTTAACTGCACCGTACCGCGTTTTTGTTTTGGGCGAGATATCGATCCTGCCTTCCGGGTAGGTATAAGGCCGGTGATTTGAAACAGTCATTACCTGCGCAAAAAACGGATGATGTAAAGCGGCATCTTCATCAAACTCCCTTAAAGCCAGATCAAACAGATCTTCGTCTGCAACTCCCCAGATATTCTGATAGTGAACCGATGAATCCGGGATCGATTTGCGATCCACAACATTGTAACCGTTTCCGGAAAAAAACGTTTTCATATTATCGAAATAGCTGTCGCCACCATAAATGTATTGTGTGTTATAACCACGTTTATGCAGTACCGTTCCAAGTGAAAACAAATTTCCATTACCTGGTCGCTTAACCGTGCTTTGACCGGGTGTTGGCGGGATAGCAAGTGCCAGTGCTTCGAGGCCACGGACGGTTCTGTTCCCTGACGCGTAAAGGCGTGTAAACAAAAGACTATTGGGTATCAGGGAATCAAGTGATGGTGTAATGTTGTTTGTATTTCCGAAAGCTGCCATATACTCCGCGCTGAGACTTTCAACACTGATCATCACGACATTCAGATCACGTTCCGGCTCGTGAAAACTGATATCCCGCTCTATGCTGAATGAATCTCCGGTTAGAAATTTTACATTGGGCGCCTGGAGATCCTGCCGAAGAATGCTAAATGCTTCAGCATCCGGCATAGTGGTGTAATATTTTGTAAAGTCTAACTCATTCTGTTGATAGGCAACCGCAAATTCATAAATACCGTTGCCGGCAAGTGAATTAGCGTATTCATCTTGTGAAAAATGTCGCAGAGCTGGCTTTACAGTCAAAAGACCAAAGGCTGCGAGACCGGTAAACACGATCAGCACCATCAACCGATTCAGGAATGGCAAATCCGATGATATGCTTAGCCTCACAAGCTTTCTGAAAGAAAACAAAATGACTGTACTCAGAAGAACAAGTACGGCCAGGATAAGAAAGACAGGGTAAGACTCGCGAATGTTGCCGAGAACCTCGTGCGTATAAACCAGGTAGTCGACTGCGATAAAATTAT
>JBEVNF010000266.1:0-5430 GCA_040508255.1 Flavitalea sp. | reverse complement strand
CTAATTTTGCCGCCTCTATGAATACAATCAGATTTGCAACATACAACCTGCGATATGCCAACAATAAAGATCACGGAAATTTATGGGTTGACCGCTCTGCTATTGTCATCAATCTTATCCGTTTTCATGATTTTGATATTCTTGGAACACAGGAAGGTATCACCACGCAGCTTGATCATATCTCCGAAGCACTACCCTATTTTGAGCGATTTGGTGCGGGCAGGGATGATGGGGCACTTGCCGGTGAACATTCTGCTATCTTCTTTAAGAAAGAAAAATTTACACTTCTGCAGGGCGGAAACTTCTGGTTATCCGAAACACCCGGTAAACCGGGTTTTGGTTGGGATGCACGCCACAACAGGATCTGCTCATGGGTTGAATTGAAGGTTACCGCTACCGGCAAAAACCTGTTTGTTTTCAACGCACATTTCGATCACTATGGTAAGATCGCAAGAAATGAAAGCAGCAAACTCGTATTGGAAAGAATAGCATCGATCGCAGGCACTTCAGACACCGCGCTGATGGGTGATTTCAATGATGATCATATCACCACAACTTATAAGCTTCTGGCAGAATCAACAATGCTTAACGACACTTACCGTCTCGCTCCACATCCTTATTTAAATAATCCTTCATTCAACAGCTGGGGACAACCCTCTGAAGAGAACAGGCTTATCGATCACATATTTGTTTCAAAAAACGCCACAGTGAAGCGCTATGGAGTGCTCACAGATACGTATTTTTCAAAGACACCTTCTGATCACTTTCCGGTAACTGCAGATGTGAATTTTTAATCAACCAGGTCGGGCGATTCAGTAACCTGTTGCGGATGAAGCACAGCCATTACAGGGAAATGTTCATCAAGGTTTACAAACTCCCTGATCAGCTGACCTTGCTCGAAAATGGCAATGATTGATTTTTTGTCAGGGTCCGTTGTGCGGCGAAGCGTAAGCAGGCGTCCAATGATCTCCTGTCTTGATACCCATTCAAATCTCGATTCAACCAGTTGAAACTCAGGCAATGTAGTAATGACCTGACCATCAGCCAGAACATGCACAGTAATCACCTTACTGGGGGTTGAAGAGGAAAATGATTCGTGCATAATTTAGTGTTTAGATTGGGGCAATCTAGATTTTTTTCGCGACAAATAAACTTAAAGTTTTAATAACCTTTGGTCGGATCAACCTGGTTCAATAGTTGACGGCCGCTTTGTAAACTTCTGAGATTGGTCAGGAACATAGCCACAATTCCTTCCAGTTCCGTCAGATTACCTCCCCCGGAATGCTGTGTCAGAATGGTATTGGGACATGACCATAGGGGATGATCAGGCGGCAGCGGTTCTTCTGCAGTAACATCCAGCACGGCACCAGCAATATGTTTATTATGCAAAGCTTTAATAAGATGAGATTCATCTCTCAGCAGATTTCCCCTGCCCACATTACAAAAAATGGAATTGGGCCGCATGGCATCAATCATTTCGTTGGTAAACAACCCCGCAGTTTCAGGGGTGCCGGGCAATGCGCCGATAACTATGTCTGCACCAGTTACAGCGATTTGCAACTCGTCGGGGTTATTGATCACAGAAACCTTTTCGTTTCTTGAATAGAAGATCACTTTACAGTCAAATCCGCTTAAGATTTTGCCAATACGCTGACCTATGCTACCAGCACCAAGCACAATTACCTGGCGATTATTAAGCAGGTACAGGTCATTCCTGATGTTGTGACCAACCCACTCTTTCTTTTCTTTTAATAAAGCAAATTCTGAAATGCCACGATATAAAGAAAGAATCCCGGCGACCATAGTCTCCGCACAGGGCTGAGAAAAATAATCGCGCATATTAGTTACAACCGCTGAAGTTTTCAATTTGGTGAAGTCACCAAATCCTGCTGATGAAAATTGTATCCACTTAAGTCGCGGAGCTTCATTCAGCCATTCTACCTGCTTTACATTTCCGAAAACTATATCTGCCTGTTGCACGGCAGCCTTCTTTTCTTCAACAGAGTTCAGTTCATCTTCAAAAATACACTCATAGCCCGCAGCAGATTCACGGAGAGCATTCTTGAGTGACGCGGTAAGTTTTAATTCGATATAAATTGTCATAATTATCCGGTAAGATTTATAAATCTAGGAGATTCACTTCGATCCTCAATTGTCAAAACCCATTTTTTATTGGTTTTAAACCGGCAACAAAAAAGCTGCCATCGAAGGCAGCTTAACAATTTCTGAAAATGACAGGCTTATTCTACGCTTACCTGCTGATATCATCCAGCAAATACATTGCATCTGACCAGCTCAACCAGGAATCAATGATCCTGATCTGGGTAAAATATCCCGCATCCCGGTTATATACAGTCTGAACCCCCGGATTTGAAAAGTTTGCATATTCCCGGTCATACTCTCTTGGAGCTACACCACCGTAAAGTTCAATCACCGAATAACCATTATAGGTATCAATAATATAGTTACCGGAATAATGATCTACATATGCAACAGTACCTTTTTCGTGGGTACGCATCCAATAGTCAGGATCAAGATCTTCTTCATGATACACTCTTTTTGTACATCCTACAAGTACAATTCCGGTGAGCAGCAGTAACAGGTATAATTTCTTCATGGCTGATTTATTTATACCTATTGGAACGTTACAGATAAAGAAAGTTTGTTAAAGCATCGTTATAGTGGATTGTTAAAACCTGTTAAAATTCCGATGGTTTTTTAAATACTATTCGATGATCCTTTCCATTCTTGTCAGTTTGCCTTCGAGGTTTACACCTTCAATCACCACCCGAAGTCTTTTGGAAACATCATTGTTGTAGAATGTAAAAAGTATCCGCCTGTTGTTTGCGTCTGTCATCACGAAAGGATTCCAATACAATGTTGTTCTGAAATCGCCATCGCTGTGTTCTGGTTCCAGTTTTGAATAATCAGGCGAATAAAATTGTTTTGGTGGAGTATATCCTGGTATGTTGGCAAAATCAAGCCCCTTTATATTATCTGTGGCAGCTTTACCCTTCTTTGTATAAACCGCGATCGCACCACCTGGTGAACCACCAAACCCACCCATAAACGGAGGTCTGAATACTTTCACCATAGCTACATCGTTCATCGATATACCCTGTACCATCGAAAGATCCGAATTCATTTCATTCAGAAACAATGAAGGAGTTGATCCCCTCCATGACATCGACATCTGTGCACCCTGCCCGGTGATCTGCAAGCCTGCAACCTTACCCTGCAGGTAATTCAATACCGTAAGTGCGCCCGCTGCAAATGGATCTCCTTCTGCAATAAATGTATAACTGTTTCCTTCTCCACGGAATAAACCGGAAGTATACTCCTCATCCATTTTTTGCTTAGGAGTTTTTTGCTTTGCCCTTACCTCGACACTTGCAAGCGTTTGCACCCGACGATTGTCTTCGATCTGCGTGATCATCCTCTCGTTCAGAATTTTATTCTGCGCCAGCATTCCTTCATCAACTCTGATCATGCGGGACGCGAGCTCTATACCTGGCCTGAATGAAGAAATCTTTGGAATAAAACTGTTTTTAATATCAACAAGCGCTTTACTGGATAGCACTTTGTTTTTATCGTTGTTGAACTGATAATAAAGCTTTACCGTATCGTAAAAGAACATATCGGGTATAGTGAAGGTGCCATCACCATTAACCGGAATGTTCAATAACTGCTGGCCTCCACCTTCCGAAGTCAAAATACCCGTAAGTTCTTTATTGGTTAGTTCTGATTTGGTAAGCCCGTTTACCTTTCCTTTCAGCAACAGATAATCATCCGGTCTTTGAGTGATGGTGGGATATTTACCAGCGAGCACATCTTCCCATCTGAATCTTCTCCATCCATTTGTCATCATCACAAGATCAAGATGCTGCAACACACTGTCTGCTTCACTTGCGAAATAATACATGGGGTTGTGCACATATCCTTTAATATCACTTGTAAGCAAAACCCTTGAAAATATATCTTCCTCACCTGGAGTAACAGGGTTTGCATTGGCATCTGTAACCGCGATCGACATGTTACAGATAATGGTATCCGGTACGTCGATCTGTATCACATTACGACCGCGCTTTGCAGTACTTTTCAACGGCGCGTTGAGATCAGTGATGAAATAATAGTCGGGAGTATTTACAAAAACGATTCTTTCAGCAAGGGGTTTTTCATCTTCACTAAACACCGTAATCTGAACGATACCTGCCGGAACATTCTGGATAGGGATCATTCCACTGACCACAGGATTTTTTTCAAGACTTGCTTTTGCACGATACAGCAACTGCTGTTGCATCTGGGCAACTATATAAACATTTTTTAATTGTTGGGCCGTTGCCTGCGGAGCCTTCACACCAAACGTAATCCCCTGTGGCAGTTTCCGTGTTTCTAGTACAACACCTGATTTTTTGGCTGCAGGAAGATTCGTTGTTTGTGCTTTACCCGCCTGATCTTTCCAGGTTGCTTTATAAGTTTCGTTTGCAGCTGGCGTTAAGATAAAGGTGCCCATACCATCGTGCGCCGAGTTAAAGGTTGCCACCTTTGCGCCTTTTGAATCAACAACATCACCTTTAACATTGTATGGCAACCCCGAACCATTGGTTGCCTTAAAAGCCACCCTTGATTCAATGCCCTGTACAAGGTCACCACCTTCCGGGAAGAAAGTAAGATAGTTAACTACTGCAGGCGGAGTTTGCTTTGCAGCACCTTTTGAATTGAGGATCGGTATTGCTTTTACAAAAAGAAACGAAGTATCGAAATTGAGCATCCATCCGGTGTATGCCCTTACATACAACGCATTTGCCGAAAGTTCCGTTGGTAAATCAAAAGCCGCAGCTGCACCTCCTGTTACAAATGGAGTGACCTTACGCTGAAGTACTTTACCCTGCTCATCGATCAGTTCTGCATAAAGATTTTTACTGATACCAGACAAAGCATTGTTTGCAAAAAGATAAGCTTTGAACCAGATGGTTTCACCGGGACTGTATGCAGCTCTGTCGAAATGCAAATGCAGTTTCTCCTGCGGGTATTGTGCATCAAGCTTTGTAAGTATTGAATCGAAACTTTGTGCAGATAGATTGCCTGTGATAAAAAGACCCAGAACAAAAGCAGCAGTTTTGAAAAAACTTTTCATTTTCATCATTATTCGGACCATTAAACCGGGAAGTTCCATTGAATTCAGGGTATTTCCCGTCAAGTTTTTGTTAAAGGGGGAAATTACCGATTTTCCTTTTCAGTGAGATTACCCCGAATTAAAATCAGCTTACCAGCTTCCTTTTCTGAACCAGGTAAAGGCCGGTGATCACCAGCAACATCCCTATAATAGTATAAATTGTTATTGGTTCACTCACCATTACGTTTGCTATTACAAATCCCGCCAGCGGGCACAGAAACAGCCAGAACGAAGCCTTCACAGGATTGTCCCTC
>JBEVNF010000260.1:0-3358 GCA_040508255.1 Flavitalea sp. | reverse complement strand
TATGTGCACGGAACCTTTAACCCTGAGCGGACAGCCTTAAATGTTAATCATTAGATAACAAACGATACTAAGATTCTTGTCTTTATTTGCACTCCGAAAAAAAGGCTTTAAGGATCAACGATTACTTTTTCAGACTAAAGTTTTATTCCCAAACAAAAACTCCAAAACACATGCTTTTTTCAAAAATCTTCAGGTTAATGCTGATTTTGTGTTTACCGTTGGGGCTGGCGGCGCAGGTTACTACGTCCAGCTTAAGCGGAACAATTCAGGACAGCAAAGGCGTTGCAGTTCAGGGAGCGTCAATCAAAGCGACGCACACCCCTTCAGGGACAGTTTACAACACGCTCACAAGATCCAATGGATTGTACAATCTCGTAAACATGATTCCTGGTGGTCCTTACACTGTTGAAGTTACATTCGTAGGTTATAAGGCTGTTGCTGAAACTAACATCACCCTTACCCTGGGTGACAACTCACGTTTTGACGCTACTCTTGCCGCAGATGGCGAAACTTTGTCAGATGTTGTGGTGACTGCTACCAGAGTGGGTACAAATGCAAGAAGGAAAACCGGTGCATCGACAAGTATTGGTCTTGGACAGATTTCAACGCTTCCTACACTCAGCAGAAGCATCCAGGATTTCACAAGACTTACTCCTCAGGCAAATGGTAACTCATTTGGTGGTGCGAGCAACCGTTTCAACAACATTACCATTGATGGTGCCGTAAATAATGACGTATTCGGTCTCTCAGGTTCTGGTACTCCGGGTGGCCAGGCAGCAACTCAGCCAATTTCACTGGATGCGATCCAGGAATTCCAGGTTGTACTTGCTCCTTATGACATCACTTATGGAAATTTTACCGGTGCCGGCGTAAACGCGGTAACAAGGTCAGGTACAAATAACCTTGAAGGTTCTGCATACTACTTCGTCAGAAACCAGAACACAATCGGTTCTGATCCTATCTCTAAGGTAAAGTCAACTGATTTCAGCGATAAACAATATGGTATCAGAGTTGGTGGTCCGATCATTAAGAACAAATTGTTCTTTTTTGTAAACGGAGAACTTGCACGTAGAAATGCTCCAACGATTTTTAACGCAGGTGAAACAAATGCGTTACTGACTGGAGACGAAGCAAATCAGCTTTCTACATTTGTGCGTAACACTTACAATTACGATCCGGGAACTATCGGCGCATTTGATGCTCAGACCCAAAGTGATAAGGTATTCGCAAGAATTGACTGGAACATCAACAGCAAGCACCGTCTGACTATCAGACACAATTACATCAGTGCATTTGATGACAACATTTCAAGATCACGCACATTGTTCCGTTATGGAAACAATACTTACCGTTTCAACAACAAGCAAAACATCACAGTACTTGAATTGAGAAGTCAGTTCAGCAACACGGTATCAAACAATCTGATCCTGGGTATGCACCGCATACGTGATTACCGTTCTACTTATGGCGAGTTGTTCCCATCTATCGAGATCACAGCTAACTCAGGAACCATTCAATTAGGTTCTGAAAGAAGCTCAACTGCAAACGAACTTGATCAGAACATTTTTGAGATCACTGACAACGTGAAAATCTTCAAAGGAAAACACACATTCACAGTTGGTACTCACAATGAATTCTTCAGCTTCAGAAACCTGTTCATCAACAACCTGAATGGTCGTTGGAGATTTGGTAGCCTGAATGATTTCTACGCAGGTCGTCCACGTCAGTTTGATGTTACTTACTCTGCAAACAAGGCAGCAAACGCAAGACCTGCTGCTGAATTTGATGCAGCTCAACTTGGATTTTATATCCAGGATGAAATTCAGCTTACTCAAAAATTCAGACTGTCTGCCGGTCTTCGTGTAGATGTTCCAATCATCAGCACAGATCCAGGTTACAACAGAGCAGTTGACTCAACTTTCGGAGCTGATTACAGCACTCTGAATACACCATCTGGTCAGTTACTTTGGGCACCAAGAGTTGGTTTCAACTATGATGTTGCCGGTGACAGATCAGTAATTTTAAGAGGTGGTGCCGGTATCTTCAGTGGTCGTGTTCCATTTGTATGGATCTCGAACCAATACGGAAACACTGGTCTTCTTCTGAAAACAACAAGCCAGACAGACAATACACCAACAGCACCTCCCTACGATGTGAATGGTGGACAGTTTGATCCAAACGTTGACAATCAAAGCAACATAGGTTCAGCTGGTAACTCATTTGAAGTAAACCTGTCTGATAAGAAATTCAAATTACCACAGGTCCTGCGTTTCAATCTTGGTACTGATATCAGGCTCCCAGGCGGATTTGGTTTGACCTTTGATGCGATGTACTCTAAGACACTTAACAACGTGTTCTACCAGGACATCAACCTGACAGCTCCTGCAGGTGTAGTTGATCCTGCATACAACAACGGTGCTGATACCCGTATTGCTTATGGTACTTCAAATGCTGCCCGCAGAAGAAATCCTGCGATCACAAATGCGATCTACCTTACCAATACCAACGAAGGCCATACAGTGAACATTGGTGGTTCAATCGATAAAACGATCAATAAGTTTTATGCAAGAGTTTCATATAACTACAATGATGCACAAGATGTAAATAGTGGTGCAAGTTCAACAGCATTATCAAACTGGGAGTTTGTACAGGTTGTTGGAAATCCAAATGCTGCGCCTCTTTCTACATCCAACTACCAGATGAAACACCGCTTTACCGGTTTGGTTTCATACAACATTGAGTATGCGAAGCATCTTAAAACCTCGATCTCATTATTCTACCAGGGTACTTCAGGAACTCCGTTCACTTATGTAGTTAATGGTGATCTTAACAGCGATGGTCGTTTTGGTAATGACCTGATGTACGTACCTGCAAATGCGAGTGAAATCAAATTCGTTGATCTGTTGAATTCTGCTGGAAATGCGATTGTAACAACAGCACAACAACAGTCTGATGCTTTCATGGCATTCGTAAATGCAGACAAATATCTTTCAGAAAAGAAAGGTCAGTATGTTGAAAGAAACGGAAGAAGCACACCGTGGGAACACGTGATCGATGCGAGAATCGCTCAGGATTTCTTCATCAAAGCTGGCGAAAAAAGACATGCGCTTCAGATCACTTTTGATGTATTCAACATTACTAACCTGATCAACAGAGACTGGGGTCGCCAGTGGGGTGTTACCAACCAGGCGTTCAACATTCTCAGCACTGTGAACAGAACAACTGGTGCGTTCCAGGGTAAAGGTTACACCTACAATCCAGGTGCAATTCCATGGAGCATGAACTTTGGTTCAAGATTCCAGGGTCAGTTGGGTCTGAGATATAGCTTTAACTAACAGAACTTCAACTATAGCATAAA
>JBEVNF010000255.1:0-3771 GCA_040508255.1 Flavitalea sp. | reverse complement strand
ATACAAAAGACAGCAAAGATGAGATTTCTGATCTTACGAGGACATTTAATGATATGCTTGACAGGCTTGAGACCTCGTTTGAAACACAGAATAATTTCCTGAACAAAGCTGCTCATGAGTTAAGAACACCGCTTACAGCCATTATCGGTGAAGCTGAACTGGCATTGAGTAAAGCAAGACCTTCTGAAGATTATATCAATGCGCTGAAGATCATATCGCGAGAGGCAGATCAATTACAACATCATACAAGTAGTTTACTTGAACTTGCCCAGGCCGGTTACAACAGCAAAGAAGCCTTCATGTCCGAGATAAGACTGGATGAGTTATTGTTTTCAGTAAAGCGTCTGATAGATTTTACCGAACCACAGAACAAGGTTGAAATGAATCTTGATGCATTGCCGGAAGCTGAGAACATGATTACGATCGTTGGTAACATTAATCTTTTAAAACTGGCACTTGCCAACATCATACAGAATGCATGCAAATACTCGGAGCAAAAAAAAGTGTCGGTTACACTTACGACCAATAATAGTTTTTGCATTATAAAAGTTCAGGATGAGGGTATCGGTATACCTGAGAAGGAACTGAAATATATCTTTGATCCATTCTTCCGCGCTTCCAATACCCAGGAGTTCAAAGGATATGGCGTGGGATTGCCGCTTGCTCAAAAGATCATAAGGTTGCATCGCGGTAACCTGGATTATTCATCCCGCGAAAACTTCGGAACTACTGTCGAAATCTCACTTCCTTACATTCCTGCCTGATTACCAACTTTTTGAGACCTATTAGAACTAGTCTCACAGCATTCTAATGCTGCTCTAATGGTATCTTAAGCGTCCTCTAATGACGGGCTCATAGTTTTGTGTTCATTCAAAATTCCGTCACAAAAACATTAACAATGAAGACGTTGATTTTTCCCTGTAATGGCGCTACTGATTCGCTTGATATGATCAGGACAGTGATTGATATATTTTCTGACGAACCGGTAAATTGTATTTTTCTCGAGGTAAGAACATTGCCTGACAATTATAATGACCTGATGACTCTGTCGCGCAAGCGTGCGAATTACCAGGGTTTCACAACGGTATTTACAGAGGCATTAAAAGAATTATGCAGTAATTGTCCTCCTGACAGTATTTTTTCAATAGATCATATTTACGGTGATTCACCTGCGGTGTTTCGGAATTATGCTGATCATCGTGGCGCGGATATCGTTGTTTTTGATCATAGTCAATGGAAAGATGGAACTGACTTTTCCGGTAAGACAATTTTCAGAATGGTAATAAGAAGCGGATGTGAGATCATTTATGTTTCTTCAACAGCATCTTCAACTGACCAGGCGGCAATACATCTGAACAGTCCCAGGGTAAAGCTGGTTCCGAAAACTGCGGTTACTGCTGAACGCGAGTTCGGTTTCCAGGCCCCTGAAATAACGAATGCTGCGCCTTCAAGCGTCAAGCAGCAATACCAGTCGGTTGATTCTATGTTGAATGAGCTCGAAACCAATATTTCCAGGAACCGTATCCTGACTAAAAAGATCGGAAATCTTTCAAGGTATTTTCTCAAGGAGGTAAATCTTCAGAAGATGCTGAGTGAGGCTGAGTGCACTGTACTCTGGATCAAATAAATAAAGACCTATGTTACTAAACGGCAAAATTCCGATCACATATATTTTAAATAAGATCAAGTTCGAAGTGGCTTGTATCGCATTGTATACTGCGTTTATCTGGTTTGCAACTGTACAGTTCAATCTTGAGCATATTTCAATACCACTTGGGGTACCGACGATACTCGGAACGATCATTTCATTGTTGCTCGCCTTCAGATCCAACCAGGCTTATGACAGATGGTGGGAAGCAAGAATTGTATGGGGAGCGATCGTGAATGATTCCCGGACCTTCAGTCGCCAACTGATAACATTTCTTGATACACCATATTCTGATGAAACAAAAACAGAATTTCAAAACAGGATGATCAACAGGCAGATTGCATGGTCTTACAGCCTTGGGCAGTCACTTCGTAAACTGGATGCAACTGCGGGGTTGGAAAAGTATATCAGCAAAAAGGAGCTGAATTATATCAGTGCACACGACCACAAACCTTTTGCATTACTGAACCTGCATGCAAAGGACCTGAAACTTGCGTTGCAGGAAGGGTGGATCAATGAATTCCAACAGGTGGAACTTGATAACACTTTGACGAGACTTTGTGACGATATGGGCAAATGCGAGCGGATCAAGAATACGATCTTTCCCGCAACCTACAGTATGTATATTCACTTTGCACTGTATTTCTTTATCCTGTTGTTGCCGTTTGGTGTGATCGAATATGTTGGCATCATTGAGATTCCGCTTGTAACAATACTTGCATCTTTCTTCCTGTTGATTGAAAGAATGGCGGTACACTTACAGGATCCGTTTGAAAACAAACCTACAGATACACCCATGTCAACAATTGCACTGACAATTGAAAGAAACCTGAAGCAGATGATGCAGTCGAACGAGGTACCTGTTCAACCGGAAGCGAAGAGTTATTATATACTTTAGGAGTTTCAAATCTCAGGCACCGAACCCTAAACTTTCTCATGTTTTAGTTAGTTAACGATTGCCTGTGCCCCCGGTTGTAAAACGACTACAATACGGGGGCTTTTTAGATCTATTATGCTCGTCAGGCGTGGGCTTGTGTTAAGCTACTTCGACAGTTCAGCAATGGCTGAGAATATAACCTCTGCAACCGCATTTGGCTTCGACATGAATACCAGGTGGCTCGCTTTGATTTCAGTGATCTTTGCATTCATTCTTTTTGCCATAAATCTTTCACCGTCCGGTGGTATGGTCTCATCCTGAGTTGCTACGACGTACCAGTTCTTTTTTGTTTTCCATGCAGGATTGGCAATAGTGGCGCCAAATACGGAAGCTGAAACCGGAATTTGGGAATCTGCCAGGAATTCCGCCTGCGCCTTCGGCAGATCCGCGCAAAATCCTGAATGGTATTTTTTTACGTCATACCAGATAAATCCAAACTCATCAGGTGGAAGGATACCGGAATTCGGTGCCGGTGGACCTGATTCAAGGAGTTTAAGAAGTGTTTCATTCGCATCCGGTGCAAAAGCTGCTATGTAGACAAGACCTGCTACTTTCGGATGATTTCCTGCTTCAGTAATGATAGCACCACCATAGGAATGACCTACCAGCAGTGTCAGTCCATCCTGTCTCGCGAGCGTTCTGTTAACAGCATCTACATCTTCTTTAAAGCCGGTATTTGGGTTGCCAGCCACGCTCACTTTGAATCCTTTCTTTTTCAGTATATCATGTAAGGCCTGGAAACCCGAACCATCTGCAAACGCGCCATGTACCAATACGATGTTTTTTATCGGATCCTTTGCCGGTGGCATATCGGGTGAGCAAAAAACAAATACCGTTGAGCAGCATAGGATTGCTGAGAATAGAAAAATTAGTTTTTTCATTTACTTGAGTTTTTTTATGAGAGAAAGTTTTTTAAATACATAGAAGTTAAATTAGGTGCTCAGATTCTGAACATAGGAAGTGGTCTTAACGGATGTCTGAATAAATTTGAGATCAGGCGCCTGATTAGAAATTTGTGAAAACCCAGACGGGGGTAAGTTTTGGTGATATCTTTGAGTCGGGCCCGTTGCATTCCGAATTTTCTGAATCCAAGCGATACGTCTACCAGGTCGGCTTTCCTGAACGTGTTTACTGTTTTTTCATAAATTCCGGAGTATCCCGTTGTTTTATGATGCCATTGTATCAT
>JBEVNF010000249.1:0-11772 GCA_040508255.1 Flavitalea sp. | reverse complement strand
TGTTTAGTGATGATGAGAGAATAGAAAACGGACAAGTGATCGTTCTATAAATATTTCTGGTTTTTCCAGTATCCTCAGTAGCCGGCGATGAAAAATTGCCGGCTATTTGTTTTCATTAACTCCCCTCCTTCGCAGGAGGGGCCGGGGGTGGTTGTTTACCCCGCCACAAAGTCATTCACCCCACTGCAGGAATCTTCACCCAGAAAATGTCTCACCCCAAAAATATCTCTCCAGCTTCCTTCCAATTATTTATCCGATCATAATCAACATTCGACAGATTATGCGCCGACGTATACATATATGGCTTCCCCGTAAAATACTTCAGATTCTTCACATGATCATCGATCATAAAATCACCTGTCACCAATCGCTTATCACCGCAAAGCGCAATCTGTTTCCATGTGAAATATGGGAAATGCTCCATCAGCCAGTCATACTTTTCGATAAGCGAGTTCGGGAACTCCATAGCAGCAGACACAATAAAAATCTCGTATTTCTTATTCATTTCAGCGAGCACGCGAACCGCGTCATCCATTACAGGTAAGTGCCTGAAAAATCCTGGCGCATGAATTTTATCCATCACCATCTTCTGATGCTCTTCCGGAAATCCAAGCACCCATGATCCGGCCAGCATTTTCTCATAATTAATATCAGCATTGTAATGCTTCGTATACCAGTCTATCATCGCGCCCATCGGGTCCGCGATCACTTCATCCATGTCAATGATTATCCTTTTCATGCTTTCAATTCATCTTTAAGAAACCTTCCCGTATGGCTTTCTTTAACCTTTATGAGATTTTCCGGCGTACCCTCAAACAAAATCTTTCCTCCACCATCTCCACCTTCAGGCCCCAGATCAATCAAATGATCTGCAACCTTGATCACATCCATATTGTGTTCGATCACCAGCACCGTGTTACCACGATCAACCAGTTTGTTGAGCACATCAAGCAGATGCCTGATATCTTCAAAATGCAAACCGGTCGTTGGTTCGTCAAGAATATAAAATGTTTTTCCTGTGTCTTTTTTTGAAAGTTCCGTTGCAAGCTTTACTCGCTGTGCCTCTCCACCACTTAAGGTTACAGCTGACTGACCAAGGGTTATATACCCAAGACCAACTTCCTGCAACACTTTAATCTTACGATAAATATAAGGTACATTCTGAAAAAACTCTACTGCTTCGTCAACAGTCATGTCCAGCACATCGCTGATAGATTTGCCCTTATATCTTATTTCAAGTGTTTCCCGGTTATAACGCTTACCCTGGCATTTTTCACAATGCACATATACATCGGGAAGGAAGTTCATTTCAATCACACGCATACCACCACCTTCACAAACATCACAACGACCATTCTTTACATTGAATGAGAACCTGCCCGCAGTATAACCACGGATCTTTGCTTCAGGCACAGAAGCAAACAACGCACGTATATCAGTAAAGAAACCACAGTAGGTTGAGGGATTGCTTCTTGGTGTACGACCAATTGGGCTCTGATCAATTTCAATTACCTTATCAACATGTTCCAGACCCTTCACACTTTTATAGGTTAAAGGGTTTTGCTTTGAGTTAAATGCATGCTGGCTAAGGATCGGGTATAAAGTTTCATTAATGAGCGTTGACTTACCTCCACCACTAACACCGGTTACCACGATCAGTTTACCCAATGGAAAGCTTACGCTTACATTTTTTAAATTGTTGCCCTGAGCACCTTTAAGCTCAAGTGACTTACCATTTCCTTTTCTTCTTTCTTTCGGAATGGGGATTACTGTTTTCCCGTTCAGGTAAGAAGATGTGAGTGTATCCAGCTTCAGCAAATCGGCTGGTTTACCCTGCGCAACTATACGACCGCCATGCGATCCGGCTTTCGGACCAATATCAACAAGATAGTCAGATGCCAGCATGATGTCTTTATCATGTTCAACAACAATAATGCTGTTGCCTATATCACGCAGATTTGTAAGTGCTTTGATCAGTCTGTGGTTATCACGTTGATGCAGACCGATACTAGGTTCATCAAGTATGTAAGTGATGCCCTGTAATTGCGATCCTATCTGGGTTGCAAGCCTGATACGCTGTGATTCACCACCACTGAGGGTACGCGAAGCACGATTCATACTGAGGTAAGTTAAACCTACATCAAGCAAAAACTGAAGACGCTCGCGGATCTCCTTGATAACATCTTTACCAATTGTGTTCTGTTTGTTGCTGAGACGTTTCTCAATACCTTCAAACCAGATCATGAGTTTGTCAAGGTTCATTTCGCTGAGTTCAGAGATATTCTTATCATCAACTTTGAACCAGAGACTTTCTTTTTTTAATCTTGCACCATGACATTCTTCACAGGTCTTTAACTCCATGAATTGTTCGACCCAGTCACGAACTGATTCGCTGCCACCTCCTGCGAACCATCTTTTGAGCTGCGGAACAATACCCTCAAACTCCTTGGCATAAACATCTGCAGATGCATCAACATCATCAAAATTCAACACATCTTCAGTTGGACCAGACTCTGTTCCGTACAGGATCAGGTTCATGGTTTTCTCACTGAGCTGACTCAAAGGTTTATCAAGACTGAATTTATTCTTGTTTGCAAGCTGTTGTAGCTGTTTGAAATTGTTCGCTTCCCTTTCACCACCAAGCGGTACGATTCCGCCTTCGTTGATACTTAGCGAGTGATCAGGAATGATCGATTCCATACTTACCTGGTATACATTGCCAAGACCCTTACAAACAGGACATGCACCATAAGGGGTATTGAATGAAAACGAGTTTGGAGAAGGTTCTTCATAACTCAAACCCGTATCCTCACACATCAGTTGCTTGCTGTACTGAATAACTTTATTATCATCATTCAGCAAAAGAAACATCAGATCCTTACCTGTGGTAAGTGATTTCTGAATACTCTGACTTGCGCGGGTTCTGAATTCTTCTGTAACCGCGAGCCTGTCAATGACCACTTCGATATCGTGGATCTTATAACGGTCCACCTGCATCTTCGGAACAAGATCTTTCACTTCACCATCAACACGAACTTTTACATATCCTTTCTTGCGGATATCTTCAAAAAGTTCACGGTAATGTCCTTTACGTCCTCGTACAAGGGGAGCAAGCATAGTGATCTTTTTTCCCTTGAATTTTTTGAAAATGTTTTCAACGATCTCTTCTTCGCTGAACTTGATCATTTTCTTGCCGGTGTGATAACTGAATGCCTCACCTACACGTGCATAAAGCAGGCGCATAAAATCATATACTTCAGTTATGGTTCCAACTGTTGAACGCGGATTCTTGTTGGTGGTTTTTTGTTCGATGGAGATCACCGGCGACAACCCCGTTATCTTATCAACATCCGGTCTTTCCATATCCCCGATAAACTGCCTTGCATATGCGCCAAAGCTTTCCATATAACGACGCTGACCTTCTGCATATATAGTATCAAACGCAAGAGACGATTTACCGCTGCCACTGATACCCGTGATAACCACCAATTGGTTCTTTGGTATATTGATGTCAATGTTCTTAAGATTGTGAACTCTCGCTCCGTACACTTCTATTGACTCATTGATCTTTGTATCATTTCCAGATGTTGATGCGAGGTTCTCAACAACTTTAGATTTTGCTTTTGCCATAAGTTTTTGCGAGGGGCAAAGATACGCAGAAAAGGGTTTCCCAAGAATTTTAGCATAATTGTATTTCTCTGCCGTCCAGATTGATTTTCAACGGCTTTCCCGACGTGAGCTCTTAACAATTTGATAAGAAAAAACGGGTATTTGTCACCCCTGATCTTTATGCGAACAACAAGACATTATATGCCTTGATCAATAAGGCCACGCTGGTGGTATGATGTTTGAAAAAGTGGCCGCAGATCAAAAAAAACAATATGAAAACGTTAAGCAGGTATTCACTGATGCTCTCAGCAGTCATCATCATTTTATCCGGATGTAAGAGCATGAACAAGACAACAAAAGGTGCAGCCATTGGTACTGCGGGTGGTGCAACAGCCGGTGCAGTTATAGGTCGTGCTTCAGGTAATACAGCAATGGGTGCCATTATCGGCGCGGCGGTTGGTGGTGTTACCGGTGCGGTGATCGGACGAAAGATGGATAAGCAAGCAGAAGAATTAAAAAAAGAAGTTCCGGGCGCGAAGGTTGAAAGAGTCGGAGAAGGTATTGTTGTCGAATTCAACAATAAGATTCTCTTTGGCTATGACAAATCAGATTTATCAACTGCCGCACAAAGCAATCTGAATGAATTAAAACAAGTGCTTGCCAAATATCAGGATACCAATATTGAAATCCAGGGTCATACTGATAGCGACGGATCAGATGCATATAACCAGACCTTATCAGAAAGAAGAGCTAGTTCTGTAGCAGGGTATCTCCGTGAGGTTGGAGTAGAAAACAACAGAATTACCACGAAAGGATTTGGGGAAACAGCTCCAAAATATGCCAACACTAATGAAGATGGTAAAAGCCAGAACAGACGTGTGGAATTTCTTATCACGGCAAATGAAAAAATGAAACAAGATGCCAGCAAGGAAGCAGGTACAGGCAGTTAATACAATCAACGATTTCCATTAAACATAATCTGTAATCTAAACAACCATTTATGAAAAGAGTATGCATGATGATGATTGGCGGACTAGGGTTGCTATCATTGAAAACAAACGCACAGACCCAACAGGTAGAAGTAGGCGGAACCACTTTTGGTATCCGGGCCGGTGTAAATTTTCAGAACATTAACGGGAAGGATTTTTCAGGTGACAGGCTTGAGAACAAATTAAAAACAGGCTGGCACGCAGGTGTAAATGCTGAGATTCCTGTGGCGCCGGAATTCTACGTTCAACCAGGTTTAATCTTTAGCACGAAGGGCGCCCGACTCGATCAGGATTTAGGAGATGCGGACAAACTCAACCTCTCCTATCTTGAGTTACCTGTCAACTTCCTTTATAAACCAACTCTTGGTACAGGCAAGCTACTTGTAGGTCTCGGGCCGTACATAGCTTACGGTATCGGCGGAAAGATAAAGGGCGGCAACCAGGATATTGATGTAAAATTCAAAAACAAGGTTAAGACCGGGGAAGCAGCGGACGCGGCTTACTTTAAACCGTTTGATGCGGGAGCCAACTTCCTGGTAGGTTATGAGTTCTCAAACAAAGTTTCTGCACAATTGAATGCGCAATTGGGACTTGCCAATATGAATTCAAAATATGAAGCTGCGCCAGACGGCGATGCAAGGGCCGCGAACACCGGGTTTGGACTTTCTGTAGGCTACAGGTTCTAAAATATTTCATACTTAAAACTAAGATGGGAAGCAAATTTCAGCTACTACCCTACTAAATTAATAGACTTATTTTTTGGTAGTTTGATTTTTGCTCCTATCTTTGCACCAGTTCTTTAATCATTTCTTATCTAGAAAGGCTGAGGGTAATGGCCCTGGGAAGCCTTGACAACCTGTTGTGGTAAAACGCAATAAGGTGCCAATTCCATCTCCCTATAAGGGAGGCAGATAAGTCAGATCAATTGCCTACAATATCGTCAAACATATTTAAGCTCTTCTGACTTCCGGAAGAGCTTTTTTTATGCGTGAACGTGAATGCGTACCGTCATAAAGATCGCTGCATCCGCTGATAAGAAACCCCGGTAATTCGGGACAATTTTTTAAACAGTAAAAAACTTGATCATGCAGGATTCAACAAAACTCATTCACAGTATCCCGGTAGATGAAACAACAGGCGCTATCTCCGTTCCAATTTACCAGACTTCAACATTTGTACAGGAAGCACCTGGTGTAAACAAAGGTTATGATTATGCACGCAGTGGAAATCCAACCCGTGCAGCACTCGAATCAATCGTAGCAGAACTTGAAAACGGTTCCGTGGGTCTTGCATTCGGTAGTGGTCTTGCAGCCATCGATGCTGTTTTGAAAACATTAAGCAGTGGTGATGAGATCATTGCAGTTGATGACATCTATGGAGGAGCATTCAGGCTCTTCACCCAGGTGTATGAAAAGTTCGGCATCACTGTTACATATGTTGATGCAACAAGTCCCGAAAACGTTTTTAATGCAGTAACGCCGAAAACAAAACTGATCTGGATAGAAACACCAACCAATCCGACCCTGAAGATCGCTGATATTGAAGCAATAGCAAAGATTGCGAAGGCCAACCGATGTTTACTTTGCGTTGATAATACTTTTGCTTCACCCGCCCTTCAAAAACCTCTTTCCTTGGGAGCTGATATTGTAGTTCATTCAGCGACAAAATATCTCGGCGGTCACAGCGATATTATTGCCGGCCTCGTGATCACAAAAGACCCTGAACTGGGTGCAAAGATCAAATTCATGCAGAATGCATGTGGCAACATACTTGGTCCTTTTGATAGCTGGTTACTGATCCGTGGTATTGAAACTTTGCCTTTACGTATAAAACAGCATTGTTCGAATGCACAGGTAATTGCTGAGTGGTTACAATCACATCCTGCTGTTAAACAGGTATTCTATCCTGGCCTTAAATCACATCCTAATCATGATATAGCAAAGAAACAATCAAAGGGCTTCGGAGGTATTATTTCATTCACTTTGAATACAGATTCAATAGAAGCAGCTGAGTCAGTTGTTACTTCCACAAACCTTTTTAAGCTTGCTGAAAGTCTCGGCGGTATCAAGAGTTTGCTTTGTCATCCGGCGCAGATGACACATAAATCCATCCCCACCGAAAAGCGCCGCGCAGCAGGTGTTTCAGATAGTCTCATAAGACTGAGCGTTGGTCTCGAAGATGTTGAAGATCTGATTTCCGATCTTGACCAAAGCCTGCAAAATCTTACCTCGTTGAAAACAACTCAGAAATCAACATTGCAATTCAACAATTAAATAAAACTTCGACCATGAGCAACCTTCATTTTGAAACACTTCAATTACATGCCGGTCAGCAAATAGATCCTACCACCAAATCACGTGCGGTACCGATCTACCAGACCAGCTCATATGGATTCGATAATGCAGAACATGCAGCAAACCTTTTTGGACTGCGTGCTTTTGGAAACATATACACACGCATCATGAACCCAACCAATGATGTGTTTGAACAAAGGATAGCTGCACTGGAAGGTGGTGTGGCGGCGCTTGCTACAGGTTCGGGACAAGCTGCGCAATTTCTTGCACTCAACAACATCCTGCAGGCGGGTGACAACTTTGTTACAACCTCATACCTCTACGGAGGAACCTACAATCAATTCAAAGTTGCCTTTAAACGTCTTGGTATCGAAGCCAGATTTGCTGATGGTGATAATGTTGAAAGCTTTGCAAAGAAGATAGATAAAAATACAAAGGCCATATATCTTGAAACAATTGGTAACCCAAGACTGAACATACCGGACTTTCAAAAATTCGGTGAGCTCGCAAAGGAGTATGATCTTCCATTGATCGTTGATAATACATTCGGTGCCGGTGGCTATCTGTTCCGACCTCTTGAATGGGGGGCACATATTGTTGTTGAATCTGCAACCAAATGGATCGGTGGACATGGAACAACAATAGGTGGAGTGATCGTTGATGGCGGAAATTACAATTGGGGTAACGGCAAGTTTCCTCAGTTCACAGAACCTTCGGAAGGATATCATGGCTTAAAATTCTGGGATGTATTTGGAGAAGGTAACCCGCTTGGTCTTCCAAATATCGCGTTCGCGATCCGTGCGCGTGTTGAAGGTCTGCGTGACTTTGGAGCTTCGCAAAGTCCGTTCAATTCTTTCCTCCTGATCCAGGGTCTCGAAACGCTTTCATTGCGTGTTGATCGTCATGTTGAAAATGCATTGACACTCGCTAAATGGCTGGAAGAACATCCACAGGTTGATTTTGTAGAGTACCCGGGACTTGCATCAAATCCTTATAACACTCTTGCGAAGAAATATCTGAAACGAGGTTTTGGAGGTGTTTTGAATTTTGGTATTAAAGGAACTAAAGAAAATGCAAGTAAGTTCATTGATTCACTCAAACTTGTAAGCCATCTGGCAAATGTGGGAGATTCGAAGACACTTGCCATTCATCCTGCTTCAACAACACATGAACAATTGAGTGCTGAGGAACAGGTTGCTTCAGGCGTGCGTCCCAACCAGGTAAGGATCAGTGTAGGTACAGAACACATTGATGATATAAAGGCTGATTTTGAACAAGCCTTTGAAAAGGTTTTTGCGAAAGAGCTGGCAGGCTGATCAACATTAAAAGATGTCACACAAAATATTCCGGTTTGGTAAAACATTTAAGCTTGAGAGCGGTAAAACGCTTTCAGGCTTTCATCTTGCATATACCACTCTCGGAACATTAAATGCATCGGGCGATAATGTTGTATGGATCTTTCATGCACTCACAGCCAACAGTGATCCTTCTGAATGGTGGCCGGGTCTTGTAGGTGAAACCAAACTTTTTGATCCTGCAGAATATTTTATCGTTTGCGTAAATATGCCCGGCAGTTGTTATGGTTCTTTTTCACCTTTGGATGAAAATCCATCTTCAAAAAAGCCATGGCTGCACCAATTTCCGTTGTTCACTACAAGGGATATGATCAGGGCGTATCAACCTTTGAGAGCATATCTCGGGATACAAAAAATTCATATCGGCATAGGCGGATCGATGGGTGGTCAGCAATTACTTGAATGGGCGATTGATGAACCATCATTGTTCAACTATATATTCCCCGTTGCAACAAACGCATTTCACTCACCATGGGGCATCGCATTTAATGCAACTCAAAGACATGCGATTGAACTGGATCCGACATGGACCAATGCGGAGGCCTCGGCAGGAGTAGATGGAATGAAAATTGCGCGGGAGATTGCCCTGCTCTCCTATCGGCATTATGATACCTACAATGCGGGACAAAACGAAGCTGCAAATAACAACACAGAAAATTTCAGAAGCGAATCCTATCAGAAATACCAGGGCGAAAAACTAGCCCGAAGATTTAACGCATTCAGCTATTATTTTCTGAGCAAAAGCATGGATAGTCACCATGTTGGCCGCAACCGCGATGGGGCGGAGAAAGCACTTGCAGGTATCACTGCACATACATTGGTGATCGGAATAGGCACCGATGTTTTATTCCCGCTATCTGAACAGAAATACCTGGGTGATAATATCCCGGGGGCCGCTTTCAAAGCCATTGAATCGCCTTACGGACACGACGGCTTTTTACTGGAATTTGACCAGATCACTGCACTGGCCAAAGAGTTTATAGCCGGCAAACCGGTTGTGGCTAAGGCGCAGGCTGGTACAATTCCCGAAATTTAATTTAACAAACTATATAAAATGATAATTATCAACACAATACTCAATAAGACTCTGGCTTCGATGCATGAATTGTATTGATAATTGATGTTGTAAACAGTAAATTTGCAAACCAGTTTTCCATTCTAATATTAATTGCATTCATGGACGCACACAAACAGTTGACGATCGGTTTGTTTGGCTTTGGAGTAGTAGGAGAAGGTCTCTATAAAGTACTTCAGCAAACACCATCACTTAAGGCTTCGATCAGGAGAGTATGTATTAAGAATCCGGGCAAACCAAGAAATGCCCCAGCTGATCTTTTCACCACAGATAAAGATGTATTGCTGAATGATCCGGAAATCAACGTGATCGTTGAGGTGATCGATGATTCCACAGCAGCTTTTGAAATAGTTTCTACCGCATTGCGCAATGGCAAATCAGTTGTAAGCGCAAGCAAAAAAATGATCGCAGAACATCTTCCTGAGATTTTACAATTGCAGCAGGAAACAGGCGAATCGTTTTTATGTGAAGCGGCAGCCTGTGCATCAATCCCGGTGATCCGAAATCTTGAAGAATATTATGACAATGATCTTTTACATTCTATCAAGGCTATCGTAAATGGTTCCACGAACTTCATTCTCACAAGGATGTTTGAAGATAAACTTGAATTCAAGGCTGCCCTTATACTCGCCCAACAACTTGGATTTGCCGAAAGCAACCCCAAGCTTGATGTGGAAGGCTTTGACGCCGTGAATAAATGGGCTTTCCTGCTTACACATGCTTATGGAATTGTGGAACATCCTGACAATATTGTTTTCAACGGCATCCAGAACATACAGGCAGGCGATGCAAGAGTTGCTCATGAAAAACATTATGAGATAAAACTTGTTGCCCAGGCAAAAAAACTTAATAATGGAAAGGTTGCCGCATTCGTATTACCCCAGTTTGTAAAACAGGATGATCATCTTTCTTTTGTAAAGAACGAATACAACGGAGTTGTTATTGAAAGTGGATTTGCTGACAAGCAATTCTTTTACGGGAAAGGCGCAGGTAGCTTCCCAACTGCATCTGCGGTATTGAGTGACCTGAGCGCACTCCGTTATCAGTATAAGTACGAATACAAAAAATTATATCACCACACTCCGCATGAACTGACCACTGAGTTCTACGTCAGAGTTTACTTAAGCTTTGACGACTGGAAATATATTCCACGCGAGAAGTTTGAATGGATCGAAGAGTGGCACGCGCAGGAAGAAAGAAAATACCTTGTTGGTGTATTGCATTTCCGTGAATTGAAAGACAACAAATGGTGGAGAGAGAACAATACTTCATTGATCCTTTCTCCTGAACCGATCATCGAAGACATCGAGATCAGGAAACTCAAAAAGAAGAGTTTAGAGTTGGCTGGTGTTATTTAAGAAAAACATATTTCTCCATCTTCGCGGAAACGCCTGGACGGAAACAAAAAAGTCCCCCGACATTTATTTTGGGGGACTTTTTTGTTGAATATCGTTGTATGTTGATGTTATTTCAACGGGGTATCCTGTTGAATTGCATGGACATCATTGCGAGCATCGTGTGCGGGAGCATCGTTTGCAGCTTCCGCAATTTCAGCTACCGGCTCAGTTGAAGAAGACTCCGCATTCACTGTACCCGCGTAATCATCTTCCGGCCATTTGCCATCATCTTTCTTCTTACGTTTGAAGAACTTTGCAAAGTAACCACCGAGTGCAACGAAGCCAAGTGCGATGATCTTCCAGAACTTCAGCAACAACACAAAGAAACCTGCTTTTGCAAGAACTTTTCCGGCAACAAGTCCGCCGATTGTCCAGGCAGCGACATTATCCACTCCCGGATCAAAATCTTTGTATGTACTTCCTGTTTCAAATTCAGGCATCTTCAAAACCTCAGGCAAAGCCGCCTGAACAGCTTTCAGATCATTGATTGAAGCCACGGCATTCAGTGTCAGAATACCGTGTCTGCCAAGAAGCATAACAGTATAGTTCAAAGTATTTTCATCAGCACCTTCCACCTGGAGATTTTTCGCCCAATGCAAAGTATTATTTGCTTTATCGTAATAAGGTTTGGTTGCCCATCCTACAAGATTCATAGTTGCGATCCCGGCTTCCTGTCTTCTTTTATTTGACTCTGCCTGGTCAGATTTCATTTCTTTAAGCAGATCGTCATAATTGATATCATCAACATCATCATCTTTTACATAGCCCATGTTTTCATAAGTAACTACGAATACATAAGAACCTGTTGTATACGGGTCGGCATTTTCCGGGAAGATCGTTCCAAGAACTGTTTCATCAGGAAGATTTCCCCAAAGCTCTTCCAGTACAAAGCGGCTTTGCTTTGAATCGAGGAATTTAAAGTTTGAAGGAATTTTTAATTTTGCCTTACTTCCCGCGAGGGTGATCGTACCCTTGTCGTAGTGAAGCGTTGATTTTATTGAATCCTCGTACTTCTTGTAAATAGCCTCAAGAATTGCAGTGGAATCGGTCGGA
>JBEVNF010000211.1:0-3629 GCA_040508255.1 Flavitalea sp. | reverse complement strand
TTGACTGCATCTGCACATAATTGCCATAAGCAGCGCGCACCTTGAGATGCTTCAGGTAGTTAAGGCTTTCATGATAAACTGAACGATAGAGATAAGCAACAATTGAAGTTCTGATATCAACCTGCTCTTTTTTCTCCCAGAGTCTGCAAAACACATTCTGCACGATCTCTTCCGCCATGATATCATCCCTGAGTATGGTAAACGCGTATGCGTGCAACCCCTTAAAGTTGGACCTGAACACCTGTTCGAAGGTCAGTTCGCCTTTGGCATCGGGCACGTAAAGTCTGCCCGTGTCTTGTACTTCCATCCTTACGGTTTGAAATCCGGTACTATATTTCAGGGTGCCTGGCAAAGTTTTGCTTTGATACATGACAACCTGCGGAGCCGGTACCCCTATGTAGAATCGAAATATCCTTTTACCTGTGCTGCTCGTAAAAGTTCTGGTGCAGGATCTGGCCGAGATAATCAACTTCGTGAGCCGTTAGCGGCAGTGTGGCCGGGGCTCCCAATGCTTCTGTGAGCTGTTCAGGGGTTCTGATTCCTATCACCGCGGAGCTTACTACCTGGTGCTGAAGCACATAATTAACTGCCGTCTGCATCTCACTCCTGTTTTCATTGCTGATGCTGTGAACTGCTGTGGCTGCCTTATGTACATCAAGCTTGCCGTAATTCAGGAACTCATCGGCCGGTTTGCCCGCCAGCAGTCCCTTTGCAATGCTGCCACGAACAAGTACCCCGATGCCCGCATCCTGAAATAATGGAAAACATGATTCCTCAGGTCTGCGATCAAGCAAACTATATTGCATCATCACACTTACAACAGATGAACGTTTAATATACTCCCTGATCACATTGGGGCGGATTGAGCTGATGCCATAGTACCGGATCTTGCCATCTTCCTTCAACTGTTCAAATGCTTCTATCGTTTCGTCAATCGGATCATCGATAGTGCCACCATGTAACTGGTAAAGATCAATATAATCAGTCTGTAATCGTCTCAGACTGTTTTCAACTTCTTTGATAATATGGTCTTTGTTTGGGTTCCAGTCAAAGCCCCGACCATCAGCCTTCCATTGATTTCCAACCTTGGTCGCAATCAAGATTTGTTTCCTAACTGCTTTGAGAGCCTTCCCAACCTCTTCTTCATTTTTACCATGATCATAAACATCTGCAGTATCAAAAAGATTGATCCCACCTTCGACCGCACGGGCTATTAAATCCTGGTTCACTCGCTGATCGTCACCGAGCGACATACAGCCAAACGAGACCTCACTTACCTCAAGAGTTGATTTACCGAGTTTCCTGTACTTCATCATGCAAGCTTCATTAAGTTTTTGAAACAATTAATACCGGTGATCAAAATCACATCAAAATCACATCCGTGACCTGTTTTGAACACCTGGTGTGCGCAGATCAGCGGCCGGGGGTTGGGTACTGCAAATTATCGTAAATTTAGGAGAGTACCATTTAAGCTAATCATATGAAATATATACTCCTTCTACTCAGCCTTGCTTGCAATTTCTGCCCTGCACAAAGCACGATAGAGAATAAAACGAAAGAGATCGTTTTTGAAAATGTGAATCTCATCACAATGGAAAACGATAAGGTTCTTCCAGGTAAAACTGTTGTTACAAAAAACGGGGTGATCACTGCGGTTGTGGATGCAGGTAAGTACAAGCCGTCAAAGGCAGCAGTTGTTATAGACGCAAATGGTAAATATCTGATGCCCGGTCTCGCGGAAATGCATGCGCATGTCCCCCCGATTGATGACATAGAACCGATGAAGGATGTGGTGATGTTGTTTGCTGCGAATGGTGTAACTACCATAAGAGGCATGCTCGGTCATCCACGACATCTTGAATTAAGAACAAAGATCAGATCAGGGGAAATTGTCGGCCCGCATTTTTATTCATCAGGACCATCGTTTAATGGCGGTACCGTTAAAACACCAGCAGAAGCAGCGGCACGTGTGAAAGATCAGAAAGCAGCGGGCTATGATTTCTTAAAATTACATCCGGGGCTTACGCTTGAAAACTTCAGGGCAGTAGCGAAGGCAGCAAAAGCAGAGAAGATTCCCTTTGCGGGTCATGTCTCGTATGATGTTGGTGTCTGGAACGCCATCGATGCAGAATATGCAACGATCGATCACATGGATGGTTTTGTTGAAAGCCTCATACCTGGAATTGAAAACATAAAAGAAAACGAGACCGGTCTTTTCGCAACCTTTATCGGTCACAAAGCTGATACAACAAAATTCCAAAAGCTATCCGATAAGTTGAAGAAACACAAAGTATGGGTTGTGCCTACGCAGGCACTTGCCGAAAGATGGCTTGCCCCGGGAACCGATGCGGATGCACTTGCAGCAGCACCTGAAATGAAATACATGTCACCAAAAACAGTTGAGAACTGGACAAAAACCAAGAAGTCTCTGCTTTCAGATCATCGGTATAATAAGGATCAGGTTCGGCAATTTATCGTTGTTCGACGCAACCTGCTTGCAAAGCTTAACAGGGATGGAGTTGGAATTCTTTTGGGATCCGACGGTCCACAGGTATTCAATGTTCCGGGTTTCAGCGTACATCATGAGCTGCAGTATATGGTTGATGCAGGCTTCACTCCATATGAAGCCTTGAAAACGGGCACTGTCAATGTCGGAAAGTTCTATAACAAACCGGCGCAGGGTTATATTAAGGTTGGGTCACCATCAGATCTCGTATTACTCACAGAAAATCCTCTGCAGGAAATCAGGAATACAACAACCATCGATGGCGTAATGATAGGCACACAATATTTAAACAGAGAGTTTATTGATGCCAGTCTGCAAAAACTTGGAAAGATCAACTAAGATCAGAATGGATAACCGATAGCGATGTTCAATACAAGATTGTCCCTCCTCCACTGTGCATCACCAAGAGAAATCTTATCAATTACCCAACGTTCTTTTTCAGGTAACCACGGTTTCCTTAATGGGAAGGCCAGATCGAAACGAACAACGATGATGGAAGCATCGAACCGAAGCCCTACCCCTGTACCGACTGCAATGTCCTTATAAAAGCCAGCCATACTGCTCCCTGGTTTTTGCGGATTTTCTTTCCGAAGCCAGATATTACCAGCGTCAACAAATGCCGCAGCATTCACAATGCTAAACAGTTTTGTTCTGATCTCTGAATTGAATTCTGCTTTGATATCACCTGCTTCGCTGGCAAAAAGACTGCTGGACTCGGAATGATAACTTCCGGGGCCCAGGGTTCTTGCGCGGAAGGCACGGATACTGTTACTACCACCAATAAAGAACTGTTTCACAAACGGCATCTGTTCAGAATTACCGTACGCATAACCATAACCGAGAGAAAGGCGGTTCGCCCATGTGAGCCCTGAAGTATTAAGTTTCCAGAAATTACTTATGTCTGTGCTCACTTTTACATATTGAGCATACGGAATTCCAAATAGGGTTCGCTTCCCGGGATTCTTATTGAATGCATCTGTAATAAGTCCAAGAGAATTACCCGAAAGATCAATATTGAACTTTACATTGGTTGCATTCCACTTGATTGCAGAAGCTGGTTCATTATAGGTAAAGGTGTAGCTGCCCCCGATTATAAACTGTTTTTCGAAAGATTGACGCAAAC
>JBEVNF010000122.1:0-5334 GCA_040508255.1 Flavitalea sp. | reverse complement strand
GCGTGAGTAAGAAAAAGTTGAAAGCAGAGAAAGAAAAATATGCGGTTCTTGAAGCTGCAAGAAGCAAACTTCAGGGAGACCTGAAAGCCTGCGAAGATGCAGGTGCCGAAAATGAAAGAAAAAGAGCTGCTCTCCAGGGTGAAATAGATAACCTTAACAAGCAGATCGCTTTCCTGAAAGAAAACAATACGCAAGCCCTGAAACAACTCCAGGATCTTTCTGTGATCTCAAGCTCACAGGCAGAAAGTATCAAAAAGTCTCTTGATAATATCGGTGCGAAAGATATGTACATTCAGGATCTTCAGGGTGCAATGGCTCGCAAGGATTCACTGAATATGGCACTTGTTATGAATCTGAAGGGTGCAATTGGTAACCTGAACGACCAGGACATCAATGTAAAAGTTGACAAAGGTGTTGTATATGTAGATATCTCTGATAAACTGTTGTTCAAAAGTGGTTCATACGATGTAACTGAACAAGCAAAAACAGTACTTGGTAAAGTTGCTCTGGTATTGAAGAACCAACCTGATATAGAATTCATGGTTGAAGGTCACACTGACAACATTCCTTTCGCGAGAGGTATTCTGCAGGACAACTGGGATCTGAGCGTTAAGCGTGCAACAGCGGTTGTAAGAATCCTTCAGAACCAATATGGTCTTGATCCTGCTAAGATGGCTGCTGCGGGAAGAGGTGAATACAAACCTATCACCGTTAACGAGTCTGCTGAATCAAGAGCGGCTAACAGACGTACAAGAATAGTTATCCTTCCACAACTTGATCAATTCTTCAAGTTGCTTGAAACAAAGAAGTAATAAGGGACAAAATCTCCCGAAGAAAAAGGATGTTGCAATAGCAGCATCCTTTTTTAGTATGAGGGTATCTCATCCGCAACAGCCACCGCATTGCTCACCTGCCAGCCGTAATCATTTGCCGGCTGTACAAAGTGAACGATATCTGCAGTGGATTCCGGTTTTGTGCAGACTTCCGGTCCTGGAGCTGCGGTTAAACTCACAGAGAGCAGGCTGTATAAAAGAAATATCCAGTGACCAAACATGGGTGTAAATTTTAATTGTTATGTAAAGATTAGTCATTTTTAATCCCCAGTGTATCCTTTGCGTTATGAACTGAAATTACCCTAACATGAATTGATGGAAAGACTACCGGAGAGGAAAAACAGGGCTTTGATCGCCAAAATGAGACTTGTGGTAGCGCTTTCTGGTTCAGGTGGCCGGGGTTTTGAATAAGAGAAATGAGACTCTCAAACACTCACTAAAATTACAATCATGAAAAAATTACTTGCAGCAGCGTTCGTTGCCTGTTTAGGTTTTGTCGCCTGTGATACACCATCACCTGCGACCAGCACACCGGAAGATAGCACTTCCACCCGCTCAATGCCAATGCCTGATTCGGCAAAGATGAGTGACACAATGGGAAGAGATACTATGGCAAAAGATACGGTGCGTCGTGACAGTATGAGATAGGCCGATCGCTGATTCAACTATGAATTTGTGCTACACACAATCATTGAAAGCGGGAGCCTGCAAACGGTAACCGCTTTTGTTTTTGGCATAAGATTTTTAAGACTTGTTGAAAGTAAATGGCCATGAAAAAACATAGGCTGCTGGCTGTCAGTAATGCACTTATTCTTTTAGTGCATGTTTTCATTTCTTACTCAACGCAGTTTAAGCTGATTAATAATAAGGATGTTGGCGAAGTTTCCAAAATCTATAGTTCGCTTTTTACGCCGGCGCCGGTAACATTTGCCATCTGGGGGGTAATTTATCTGTCACTACTTGCTTTTTGTATTTATCATCTCGTTCATGCGTGGCGACAGTCAGTGTCATTTGAGGCCAACAAAGATCTTTTAAAGATCGGAGGTTGGTTTATATTCAACAACCTTGCTACCATATCGTGGCTGATTGCCTGGACCAATGAACGTCTGTTGCTTTCGGTAATACTGATTTTTGCGCAGCTGATCAGCCTTATCATTATCAATTCTAAATTACCGGTTTATGATCGGGGCAGGGGAGCAACATCGAAAATATTCACACAGTTTCCCCTCAGTATTTATTTCGCCTGGCTAACGATCGCAACAATAGCAAATACCAGCAGCTATCTCGCCGCAATGAACTGGGGCGGTAGCATTTCCGCTGTAACCTGGACCGTGATCATGATCTCGGTTGCAGTGGCAATAACGGTTCTTGTAGTGCTGTTCAGAAAAAATGTGTTTTACGGAATAGTAGTGATCTGGGCACTTTATGGTATCATTCTGAAGCGACAAATGGAATCAGGCGGCAACGATGAACCGATAATCCGGGCGGCAGCCGTAGGGATAGGAATCACGATTGCGGTTTGCATATTGCAACTGATACGGAATACTACGAAAAGAAGACAGGTCAATTATTTTTCAAATTAATACCATAGATTATGAGTTTAAAATACCTGATGCCGGTGCTGGTCACCGGATTGATTTCCTGCGGATCCGGTGCTCCCAATGGTAACAACCTGCCAACGGATTCCCTGGCAACTGACACCTCTGTTACAAACGATACAGGAACAGTAGCCTCGCAACCGATGGTTTCAGACACTGGATCACTCGCAGGAACCTGGTACCTGGTAGCAGCTTTGCCTTCAGATACCGCTGCAGGCCGTGTACCCGTAATAACATTTAATGCCACAGCCAAAAATTTTGGCGGGAACACAGGTTGCAACACTATGAGGGGAACTTATGAATCCACAGACAGCACACTCAACATCAACGAACAGATCATCACCACAAAAATGGCCTGCCCGGGATACAACGAAGATGCATTTCTGAAAAGTCTTCCGAAAACAACGACATACAGATTTGAGAATGGCATGCTGATACTGCTTGCAGACAAAGCAGAGTTAAGCAGGTGGACGAGAACGCCCGCCAAGCCGACAACAAAAACAGCATAACTAAATAAATTACTATGAAGAAATTATTGATCGCAGCAATGCTGATGACAGCATTATATGCATGTACTGATGCAGGAGAAGGAAGTGATCCGACAAAGGACACAACAGGTACTGCAAAGGATACGATGACTATGACGAATTCTGATGGCAGCACGACTCAGAAGGACACGAGTTCCTATGAGAGAATGCCCAACAAAACAACAGGGGATACAACTAGAAACTAAATGCTTTGCGGCATTCTTCGATTTTATCAGTATTGATAATATCTATACCTCTTTTTCTGAACAACTTCCAGGTTGTTACATCATCTGGTGCGCCCCAAAGACGCACCAGTTTTTTTTGCAGATGAGCTTCATCTACAAAGGTTTTAAGTGAATCGGTGATTAATGACCCGTTTTTCGAGTACTTCGTATAGCTTTCACTAATGGTCAGCACTCTTGATAAAGTAGCGATATCATATTCTTCTGTTGGCCGGCCATCAAACTTAATGAACGCAGGATAAGATCTCCAGGAACTTACCGGCCCACGGTCACCACTGATCAGGATCTCTACTGCCATCGGGTTCACTCTTCTGTCAAAATTCTTATGGTGCCTTGAGATCATTGCAATCAGTGTGGCTATTGCTTTCTCTCCATCCGATTTTATGTCTATCACCAACACTGGTTTATATTTCCTATCGGCACTCACGTATCCCTTGTACTTTGTGAATAGCGAATCAAGCGGATCCAGATACATGGCCTGCAAAGTTTTTTCAGGGCGGATATCTTTCCGGTCATGAGCCACCATCAATTTACCATCAACCAGGTACACATCGGCCTCAATGGCAAAGGCTTTATTACGGAGCGCATTGAATAGAGGTTCCTTTTTTTCGTAGTCATTGTGTGCATGAATCAGCACCTGGCTGTGCAGAGCATTGACAATTAGCATTAAAGCGGCAAAAAGGATTTTTTTCATCCTCCAAATGTGAGGAAAAAAACGATCTGACAGTGTTAAAAACAATCAACTTCTCCACGTTTCAATCTTAAAAATTTATATAATCCGGGGTCTTCGTAAATTGCACGCATGCGAGATTATTTAAGTGAACTGAACGAGCGACAGAGAGAAGCTGTGATACACCGCGACGGTCCGATCATGATCATAGCCGGTGCAGGAAGTGGAAAAACAAAAGTACTTACCACCCGTATCGCGCACCTGATGGCGAACGGTGTAGATTCCTTCAACATACTTGCGCTGACCTTTACCAATAAGGCTGCAAAGGAAATGAAAGAGCGTATTGAGAAAACGCTGGGTAACAATGATGCCCGCAATCTTTATATAGGAACCTTTCACTCTGTGTTTGCAAGGATCCTTCGTTCAGAAGCGATGCGCATCGGGTATCAGAACAACTTTACTATTTATGATACTGATGATGCAAAATCTGTGTTGAAAGCAGTGATCAATAATCTGAATCTTGACGATAAGGTTTACAAACCCAACACTGTATACAACCGCATCTCAAGTGCAAAGAACGCATTGGTTACCCCCGAAGAATACATGACGGATTATGGCTTACAACAGGAAGACACAAGGAACAGTCGCCCTGCTATCGGCCAGATCTACATGAACTATGCAAAAAAGTGTTTTGACAACAATGCGATGGACTTCGATGACCTGTTGATAAAAATGTATCAGCTGCTGAAGACCATTCCGGAAAGCCTTTCAAAATACCAGCATAAATTCAGATATATCCTGATCGATGAGTACCAGGATACCAACCCAGCGCAGTATGAGATCATCAAGCTGCTTGGTGCCATGCATGAGAATGTTTGCGTGGTAGGTGACGATGCACAGAGTATCTATTCATTCCGCGGTGCCACTATCCAGAACATTCTTCAGTTTCAGAAGGATTATGATGATGTTAAGGTGGTGAAGCTTGAGCAGAACTATCGCAGTTCGCAGAATATTATCAACGCTGCCAACGAGATCATTAAACAGAACAAGGGACAGATTCCAAAGGATCTGTGGACGCAGAATGATGAGGGAGAGAAGATCAAACTTGTGCGTACGATGACCGATAATGACGAAGGAAAATTTGTTGCGGATAGCATCCAGGAGCAAAAACTTCGAAATCACTATAACAACAAAGACTTCGCGATCCTTTATCGTACAAATGCCCAGAGCCGCGCATTTGAAGAAAGTCTCCGACGCATGAACATACCCTATATGATCTATGGTGGCGTGAGCTTCTATCAACGGAAAGAGATCAAGGATTTTGTTGCTTACCTGCGATTGATCGTTAACCCGCGTGATGAGGAAGCCCTGAAAAGGATCATTAACTTTCCTGCACGTGGCATTGGTAAAACAACCGTTGACAGAGCGATACTGTTTGCGAATACCAATAATGTTTCATTCTGG
>JBEVNF010000103.1:0-3112 GCA_040508255.1 Flavitalea sp. | reverse complement strand
AAGCCGATGTCCTTTTTCTTCATGAAGTCCATTTGCTGATAAACCACGATCAGTGACACCAGCACAACGATAGATATCGCAAATTGCAGAACAACCAGGGCTCGTCGCAACAGATGTTGTCCATTCGCCTTATGGACAAAAACACTTCCCTTCAGTGAATTCGCTGTCTTGAAACCTGAAACCAACCAGGCAGGATAAAGACCTGTAAGCACAGCTATAAGCGCAACCACAGCCACTGCAATAAGCAACATTCCGGGCCTGGAGACAAAGGTTTGCGACAATTCATGCCCCAGATACATTTCCACAAAACCGAGGCTCAACTGATACACAATAATGGCCGCAACAGCAGAGATAAAGAAGATCACAAGTGCCTCTGCAAGGAACTTACTGATCACCATCCCTTTGGAAGCTCCGAGTACTTTCATAACTGCCGTCTCACGGAGACGGGTAACCGATCTTGCCGTACTGAGATTGATAAAATTAACGCAGGCAATCACAAGCAATAAGATCGCTACTCCGGAAAAAATGTAGACGTTGGAAAGATTTCCTTTGATCTGCTGATATTGTGCAAAATCTGATTTGAGGTAAACATCTTCGATTCGTTGAAATTCGAATTGATACGGATCAGGAACTTCAATAAATTTCGCATACCAGGCATTCACTTTTTTAGTGAATGCTCCCACATCTGAACCTGGTTTCAACATAACAAATGCCGGCATAAATGTTCCCCATTGCTTTTTGTTCAGTTCCTCGATGTGAGCAGGTGTAACGACGATTGCCTCAGCCCTCAGGTGTGTATTTTGCGGGATGTCTTTAATAACTCCGGTAACCAGGTATTCAGACGGCTTGTCCCCATATGCAGGAACGTTTTTTATAATCTTTCCCAAAGGATCTTCTTTTCCAAACATCCTGTCTCTTAAACTTTCGGTAATTACAAGATTCTTTTTACCTGCAACAAATACCCGGGGCCGGCCGGCAACCAAATCAAAATTCAGGAGATCCCATACGGTAGAGTCAGTGCTTATAACAGGTATCATGACACCTTCAGAACCCGAACTATCAGGATCAAGTCTTAATTCGGAACGACTGATACCAGCATATTGATCAACTTCTGCAAAGTTTTTTGGCAGTTCATGCCTTAAACCGGCAAACGAAGATGGAAACTTAGTAGAAAGTCCATCACCCATTTTATTTACACTGATCACACGATAGATCCTGGAAGAATTTTTCCAGAACTTATCATAACTCAGATCATCTATCACAACCGTTGCAACCACCAGGCAAGCGGCAAGGCCCAGCGTAAGCCCCACAATATTTATAATTGCATAAGACTTGTGTTTCCTGATTGATCTGAATGCGGACCTTATGTGTTGTATCATTATTATTTGCAGTTAGAAAGTTAGTTGTATATTATTCTGAACGCATTGCTTTTACAGGATTTCCCAATGCAGCCCTGACTGCCTGGAAGCTGATCGTAAACACGGCGATGATCAAAGCTATCGATCCCGCTGCCGCAAAGATCCACCAACTGATATTGATCCGGTTTGAAAAGTTCTGTAGCCATCCATGCATGAAATACCAGGCGAGGGGAGTAGCGATGATAAATGAAATCCCAACGAGCATAAGAAAATCTCTTGATAACAAGTTTACTATACTTGTCGCTGAAGCACCCATCACTTTCCTGATACCAATTTCCCGTGTGCGCTGAATGGTGCTGTATGAAGCCAGTCCAAGCAAACCGAGGCATGAAATCATAATCGCAAGGATCGCGAAATTGAGAAACAGGCTTCCAAATCTTTCTTCGCCTTTATATTGATCATTAAAAAACTCGTCAAGAAAAAAATAACTGAACGGTCTGTTAGGGAGAAGTGCCGACCATTGTTTCTCAACAGCGGCAATCGTTTTTGGAAGATTTTTGCCATCCACTCTAACTGCCACGAGGTTCGTGCCCTCAGCATCTATCCGCATAGTCAACGGCGCAATATCGTATTGCAATGATCTGTAATTGAAGTTCTTTACAACACCCACAATATTTCCTTCGCGGCCCCATTGCTTAAACCTTCGTCCAATAGCTTCCTGTGGGCTCTTATAGCCGAACATTTTAACTGCTGCCTCATTAATGATCATTGCCTGTGTTGTATCAGTGCCAAATTCTTTTGAAAACGCCCGGCCGGCGACCATTTTAAGACCTAACGTTGATATATAATCGAAATCAACAAAATAGAGGTCAAGGTTTGCCACCTGCATATCACCGTGACTGTTTTCGATCTCAGAGTATGCGCCACGGTTCCCGGTGCCCGGAACACTGCTCGAAAGGGATCTTGCTTTTACGCCCGGTATCAGATCCATCGCCTGGACAAAAGCATTCTTCGCAGGATCGAAATCAGTTTCAAAGACCATTAACTGCTCTTTGTTGAAGCCGGGATCCTTCGCACGCATGTAATTCATCTGGTTGTATACCACAATGGTTGCAATAATCAATGCAATAGAGATTGTGAATTGCGTGATCACAAGCCCTTTCCTCAGAATGACCCCGCGATTGCTGGTTGAAAATCTTCCTTTCAGCACCGTGATTGGCTTGAAGGATGAAAGCACCCAGGCAGGATACATCCCTGCCAGCAGTCCGATCATCATTGAAGCTCCAAAAAGCAACGCAATATTTACAAATGGATCAAAGATGCTTGTACTGATGATCTTTCCGGCCATTGTATTAAACACCGGCAGCAAAGCCATCGCAAGAAGGGTAGTCACCAGGAACGCAAAAAAACACATCAGCAGAGACTCAACTATGAATTGGCGGGCAAGTTGGAATTTCAGTGCACCAACAACTTTTCTGACACCCACTTCTTTTGCACGTTCAACGGATCTCGCGGTGGTAAGGTTCACAAAATTGATACAGGCAATTACCAGGATAAAGATTGCAATCACAGAAAACACATACACATTCGTCAGATTGCCATTCTTTGCTCCGCCACGGGCTGATTTGAGATACACATCACGCAACTTTTCGGTATGTAATGTTACAAACATCTGCCGCTCACGCATTTCTTTGCCTGCATTTTTTTCCAGGAAAGCGGGAAGCTTTTTATCAAAGGCAGCCGCGTCAGTATTA
>JBEVNF010000102.1:0-5032 GCA_040508255.1 Flavitalea sp. | reverse complement strand
AGACGTGCACCCTGAATTGCGTACACACCCATATCATACAAAACCCCACCACCCAGCGCACGCGTTTGTTTCCAGTGATTGGTCCGGTTATCCCGATATCCTGCTGCACATTCAACTGTTTTTACTTTTCCCAGTAACTGATTTTTCACGATCCTTCTCCATTCCTGTGTATGTGGTTCATGATGCAATCGATATCCGATCGCGAGTGATCTTTTATTATCACTGCAGGCTTTGATCATGGCTTCACATTCTCCCGGATTCATGGCCATCGGCTTTTCACACCAGACATGTTTACCTGCTTTGGCGGCACGCACAACATATTCCATATGCATGGATGGTGGCAACACAACATAAACAACATCTATGTCAGGATTATCTGCAATCTTATCAAAGCTGCTGTAGTCGTATATGTTCTTATCCGGAATATTGTATTTCTTTTTCCAGGCCTCTGCTTTTGATGGTGTACCTGTAACTATACCCGCGAGATAACAATTCTTTGTTTGCTGTAATGCCGGGGCAAGCAGATCTGTGCTGTAATATCCAAGTCCCACAAGTGCTACACCAAGTTTTGTTTTTTTCTGGTTGGTACAGGCGAGCAGGCTATTCGGTGAAAAGATCAGACCTGCTGCACCAACTGTGAGCGTTTTCACAATGGAGCGACGTGATAAACCGGAACCTGGATTTGTTGAATCAGATGGCATAGCTGAAGTTTTATGATTGAAGAGATTATACAAGTTAACGATTTTGAAAAAATTATACAGAACTTCAATGCATCAAATAAATCATCCTTCAGAAGATGTATAACAGGCTCATTATCTCCGTTACAATATGTTTTTTCAGCTTTTCCTGTTTTGGACAACAGATTTTTGTATCAACTTCCGGAAACGATAACAATAATGGATCGGAATCAAAGCCGGTAGCAACCTTTCAAAAAGCTCAGCAACTTGCGCGCACTTATCCAGGCGATAAATCTGTTGAAGTGATCTTCGGAGATGGAATTTATTATTTGGCACGGCCCGTTATTTTAGATCAGAAGGATAGCAGATCAGAAAATGCAACGATCGTTTATCGTGCAGCAAATGAAGGGAAGGCAATCCTCAGCGGCGGATCAAAACTGAATCTAAAATGGATCAGTGCTGTCAATGGAATCTTTACTGCAACGATTCCGGGAAATATTGAAATTGATCAGCTGTACATCAATGGCAAGAGGCAGCGCATGGCGAGATATCCCAATGCTGTTGAAGGAAAAAACGTATACGACACCTGGGATCTTGATCACGAAGCGAAGTCAGATTCCACAAAAGATGTATTATCAACCGAACATCTGAAAAACTGGAAAAATCCATCCGGTGGTTTTCTGCACGCGATGCATGAATATCTCTGGGGTGATATGCACTGGATCATAAAGGGGCGAAACCCCGATGGAACGCTGATCACAGAAGGTGGATGGCAGAATAATCGTCCTTCAAAAATGCATCCGCTTTATAGAATGGTTGAAAATATCTTTGAAGAACTGGATGCAGAAGGAGAGTGGTTCTATGACAGATCAAAACAGCTTCTTTATTATAAACCTCAAACAGATACTGATCTTTCAAATGCAACAATAGAAGTTGTCAGGCTCAAAAATCTTATCGAAATAAAAGGAACCGAAGCAGTACCCGTCAGCAATATTTCACTGAAAGGTTTCACATTTAAACATGTTGCAAGAACGTTTATGCTAAACAAGGAGCCGTTGCTAAGATCTGACTGGACGGTCTATCGCGGTGGAGCATTGTTTATCACCGGTGCCAAAAATATTGCTATTGAAGATTGTGAATTTGACCAGGTTGGGGGCAATGCAGTTTTCGTAAACAACGTTAATCGCAATATCAATATCACTGGTTGTTATATTCATGAAGCGGGTGCAAATGGTATTGCCTTTGTTGGAAGTCCGGAGGCAGTCAGAAGTCCTTTGTTCAGGTATGGACCACAAGACTACAGTAAACTTGACAAGGCAGTGGGCCCCAAATCACACAACTATCCTTCAGATTGCTTTGTAGACAATTGCCTGATAACAGCAACCGGCAGAGATGAAAAACAAACAGCTGGCATACAAATCTCTATGTCTGCCTTCATAAGGATCAGTAATTGTTCTGTATATGACGTCCCCAGGGCAGGTATCAACATCAGTGAAGGAACCTTTGGCGGACATACCATTGAAGAATCTGACATCTTCAATACCGTACTCGAAACCGGTGATCATGGCAGTTTCAATTCATGGGGAAGAGACAGGTACTGGACCCCGGATGTAAAAAAAACCAGCGATGTGGTGCTAAAAGATCCAGGTCTGCCATCACTGGACATGATTGGTCCCAACATCATACGTCATAATCGCTGGAGATGTGATCATGGCTGGGATATAGATCTTGATGACGGATCATCGAACTACCAGATCTATGATAATCTCTTACTTAACGGAGGATTGAAACTTCGCGAGGGTTATAACCGGCAGGTCACTAACAACATTATTATCAACAACGGTTTGCATCCCCATGTATGGTACCAAAACAGCGGTGATGTGTTTACAGGCAACATCGTGTTCAAAGAGTATCAGCCCGCTATCATGGACCAGGTCATCGGCGCAGATGGGAAATGGGGTCAGACAATTGATCGCAATTACTTCATTACGTCTGCAGCTTCAATGAAAAAGTTCCTTGCAAACGGATGTGACAGCAATTCAATTCAGATAGACCTGCAGTTCATAAATGCAGTGGCTGGTGATTTCAGGTTGAAAGATGAATCCGAAGCAATAAAAAAAGGGTTTGCAAACTTCCCGATGAATGATTTTGGTGTTAAAAAAGCTTCATTGAAAGCCATCGCGAAAACACCGGTAATCCCTGCTTTGAAATTACCTGTTTCATCAAATGAAATGGTGCTGACAGAACCATCAAAATATATGTGGATGGGCGTCCTATTAGGCGAACCAAAGGGCGATGCGCTTTCTGCCTTTGGTGTGAAATTCGATGCCGGAGGTGTTGCCCTGTTGAATGTTGGGTCAACTTCGCTGGCCTACAAAAACGGTTTTCGTAATGGTGATCTTCTTGGAAAGATCAACGACCAGGTAATCAAATCTATCAATGATCTTAAAACTTATACTAATGGAGGTCACACAGGGCCGTTTATTGTAATTGTGACCCGGAACCAGTCGCCGGTTTCGATCCAGGTTGAACAACTTACTCCTGTTAAATAAGTCAGGTTGGCTGAATTCTTGATTTAAATATAAAAAATTCAAGACATGAGAAAGCTGATCATGGGCGAGTGGATCTCCCTTGATGGATATGCCGCAGATGCATCCGGCTCAACAGATTTTTTTACGCAGGCGGAGTTTAATAACGACCCTGTATCGAACCAGGATATCGAAGATCTGATGAACGATGTTGATACGATCATTCTTGGAACCAACACCTACAAACTGTTTGTTGAAAACTGGCCACAGGTTGACAGCAACGAAAGTCCTACAGCAAAGAAGCTCAATGAAACAGAGAAGTTGATCTATTCGAACAGTCTCAATAAAGTTGAATGGGGTGAATGGAAAGATGTTGTTGAACTTGTACAAGGTGATGCCATAGCTTCGATCCAAAAGCTAAAAACACAACCAGGGAAAGCAATTATGATCTGGGGAAGTGTATCGCTTTCTAATTCCCTGATAAAATCGGGCTTGATTGATGAGATCCATTTGCGGATTTGTCCGATCACACTTGGCGGCGGACTGAAGATGTTTGATATGGATATTCAATTACAGAATCTTGTGGTAAAAAAATATCCGAAGGGTATGATCCTCGCAGTTTACAAACCTGAAAAATATGCGTGATAAATTGAAAAAAGTGCCGGAAGCGAATTAAGTTGCCGCTACCTTTTCTGCCGCGACCTCCTTATCTTCCTGATCCGCCACAGGCTTGTCATTCAGCGGTTTTGACTTTGGATCATACTGAAGGTTCACACACATCGGAAAATGATCCGACCCGCAGGATGGCATTCGCCCGATCGCAGTTAATGTAAAGTCTTCCGAACAGAATATATGATCGAGCGGGAACCGCATGAAGAAATACTTTGCATTGAAGCTATTAAAAAAACCGCGGCCTCGTCTCGGATCAAGTAATCCGCTGATCTTACCAAACAATTCCGTAGTATAACTCCACGCAACATCATTCAGATCACCCATCACGATCACGGGTTCTTTACTCTTCTTCGATTTTTCCGCAACAAGAAGAATCTCTTTATCACGTTCAGTAGATCTTGGATTCTCCTGTGGAACCGGCGGCTCAGGATGCAGACAATACAATCTTAATTTCTTACCCGACTTTAATTCAACGAGGGTTTCAATTGAAGGAATATCATCCTTCACAAGATATTTTATCTCGCCTCCATCAATAGGAAATCTTGAATAAAACAACATACCATATGTATTCTCTAATGGAGCCTTCAATTGAAACGGATACTGCTCTTCGATTGATTTCATTTGCTGGTTCCACCATTCATTGGTTTCGACCATCAGGATCACATCGGGGTTGCAACGTTTGATAAGTTTATGATAGTCGGGTGATCGCCTGTTTTCCTGGTAAACATTTGCGATCAGTAAACGAAGGTTATCATCACCTGAAGGCTTTCTGCTTCTTATGATCTGTTTTGGTGCAATCACAGTGAACGGAAATACGAGATAGACCAGGTAGCCGAGATTCACGACCAATGCACCAGATATCACATAATCGGTTACAGAAACCGGGAAGGTAAAAACCGCTATCGCAATGACCAATACAAGATTGATCATAAGTTTCTGAAGTCTTGGATATTCAAATACGCGGAAAACCCAGAAATCATGCCTGATGAAGGGTATGAGCGTAAACAGTATAATAATGACGCTTAGTACGAACAATATATCGTGTAGCAAGTTGGATGTTTTGATGATGTTGGCGGACGGAACAAAAATAATGCATTCGGCTTCAGCCGGAACATAACGATAAGAGTCTTAGCCGATTTTAATTTATATCTTTTA